>JARLIT010000038.1 GCA_031291575.1 Ancalomicrobiaceae bacterium | reverse complement strand
GAATTGATCTTCGAAGGCACGACCTGTAGCCACATCCTCGTCAAGCTGGCGCTCGAAGCGCAGAAGCAGTCATCGCCCGAGTTGATGCGCGCCATGGCCGGGCTCAATCAGGGCCTCGGGCACGGCTATGCCTGCGGCGCTTTGACCGGCGGCTGCTGCGTCATCGGGCTCTATGCCGGGCGTGGCAGCGATGACCGTACCGAGCATCCGGACTTCGCCGAGATGCTGGACGAATACGTCAAATGGTTCGAGGCGACGTCCAGCCAGTTCGGCGGGCTCGACTGCCGCAACATCATCCACGGCGACAAACAACTGCAGCAGAAGCGCTGCCCGGGCCTCATCGTCGATGCCTGGATGAAGATCCAGGAGATCCTGGTCCGGCACGGCATTGAGGTGGACGCGCCGCCGCCGGTCGACTGGGAACTGGCGTAAGTCCCGGGAGAGCCGTAGTTCGAGTCGCCATCATTCCGGGCAGGCCTTCATTGAGCCGGAGCTAAGTTCGACGAGGGGCAATCAAGTCCGATGAGGCCGATCATTTGCGATCTGGCGACTCAGGTGCTGGCGCTAGGCCCTATTCGAGCGAACGCCGCGCAGCGCCTCCGGGTGCGTTGCCTCGACAGGGGGACGCGCCGTCGTAGCGCAACCTCAGATCGATTTGACTGTGCAAGCTATCATTCCTGGTTGTGGAGGTTCTTCGGATTGGGCGCGCAGAGGTAGTTGATGAGGCCAAGTCTGCCCTGAAACTGCGTGAAGCTCAGCCTGTCACCGCGTTTTGGCGCCGGTAGCTCTGCGTCCTGCCGTGAGATCCTGTCTTCCCAGCCGACATCCGTCTTGACGACGTAAGCGTCGATCAAATTGTCTTTGGCGGCGTAGGTAACGGCTGCCGATAGGGTGACCGCGTCGAGAGCGGCGGTGGACGCGGGGCCGGCCATGGCAATCACTGAAGTGACGGAAACAGCCAGGAAACGGACGATGCGAACAATGGCATCGCAGAACTGCTTGTTATGCGATTGTCAGATCGCAGGCAGCGAAATCCGTGCTAATGGCTATGAAAAGGTGAGTTTCAGACGTTTGCGTCGAACACGCTGATAGTTATACGCAATAACGCTAATAGAAATTCCACGGTACACTCCTAACATGGTTGCTCGCATGCGTCGGACGCATCGGCCCGATTGACTTTCGTCAACGTATGCGCCGGCGCGAATGCGCATGGTGCCGCCGCGAGCGGCGCCCGTTTACCGTACGGGCGATGGGCGAGGTGTGCCGGTCAGAGGCCGGCACCGAGGGAGGCGATGGTGTTCAATCCCAACGCGCCACGGCTGCAGATCATCTCGGGCGACGGCAGCGTGCAGGCGCCCCTCGTTCCGCCTGCGCAAGCCGATGACGGCGGTGCCCGTCCGCCGATCCAGCGTTCCTGGCAGCGAAGCTTCGCCAAGGGGCTCGGCTCGCACGCCTCGCCCGACGTGCACGTCCTGTCGTTCCCGCGCCTGAAGGAATTGCGCCAGGAGAACGAAGGCCTGCTCCGGGCTGCCCGCGGCGAGATGGAGGCGCTCTATCACGACCTGAGCGCTACCGGCGGCGTGGTGATCCTGGCCGATCGCAACGGTGTCATCCTCAGCGCGGTTGGACGCGGGGCGTTTGCCGAGGCGGTGCGCCGACTCGATTTGCGCGAGGGGGCCGGTTGGGACGAGATGACGATCGGCACCAATGCGATCGGCACGGCGCTGGCCGAGGGACAACCGATCTCGGTCAACGGGGCCGAACATTTCTTCGACCTGCACGGCGAATTGAACTGCTCGGCCGTGCCCATTCTCGATCCGACCGGCCAGATCGTCGGCGTGCTTGACGTCACCCATGCCAGCGACGTGCCGCAGTCGCACACGCTTGCCCTCGTCAACCGCGCCGTCGAACAGATTGAATACCGGCTGTTCCAGGCGCGCTTCCGCGAGCACGAGCGCATCAGCTTCCATTCCGATCCCTATCTGATCGGCAGCGTGCACGAGGGCGTCGTTGCCCTCGAGGACGATCGCGTCGTCGGTGCCAACCGGCATGCGCTTGCCTTGTTGAAGATCGACTGGAAAGCGGTCGGCAAGGCCAGCGTCGGACAGATCTTCAAGGTGGTCGACGGGTCGTTCCGGCGCAAGACCGGGGCGGACGACTGCGTCGTCAGGACACGCTCCGGGCAGATGCTGCATGCCCAGGTGACGTCCCGCCGTCCGGGCAGTCTGATCGGACCCGATCCGATCGAGGGCTCGGCGGCAGCCCCAGGGTCGACTTGGGCCGGCGATCGGTCGGTAGCGGAAGTTGCCCGCGGCAGGCCCGTGCTCAGCGCCGCCTATGGAGGCCCGGCCGCATCTATGCGCGGATCGTCACCAGCCGGCACCGACCATTGCCAGGAATGCCGCTCGGGCCAGAACAGCACCGGCACGCTGCCGGGGTGGACCGCCTTCGAGCGCTTCGGTCCGGCGCTGCCGGGCAAGGCCCCCGGACCGGGACTCGGTGCTTCGGGTCCAAGAGACCCTGAACGCATGCGCGAGATCGTCGAGCGGCTGATGAAGGGGCCGCTGTCGCGGCAATTCGAGAGCCGCAGGTTGAAGGCCGGGCAGATCATCTACGGCGCCGACGTCGACAAAGCGAGCCCGCTCGGGCTCCTCATCGTGCGCTCCGGCCGGCTGCGCGGCTTTTCGTCGTTCGAGGGCAAGGAACTGACGCTGTTCACGCTCGATGCCGGCGAGGTGGTGCCGATCGATGGCAACTCGATGTTCGAAGTGAAGAAGGACGGCGAGATCGTCATCATGTCGATGGCGACCTTCGAGGGGCTGGCGCATTGCGATCCGGATCTCGCCATCTCGGCCTTGCCGGCGATCTACGGCATGCTGCAGAAGTCGTTGAAGACCATCGAGGACATGGTGTTCCGCGGCGTGCGCGAGCGCTTCATCCGCGTGCTCTGCGACACTGCCGAGCGCGACGGCCAGGAAAGCCTCGACGGCATCGTCCTTGAGGCGCCGCCAAAGGCGGAGGAGTTCGCCATGCAGATCGGCGCCACGCGTCAGTCGGTGTCGAGCATCATCGCCGAACTCATCCGCGATGGACTGGTCCGCCGCCTGGGTGCCACAGCAATGGTAATCGCCGACATGGACCGGCTCAGGGCGGAATTGGGCTGACGCGGCCGCCGCGGCGGGTCGCGTTGCGCCTTCGGTCGCCGCCATGGTTCGCCAGAGGGGACGATGTTGACCGGCCATCGAAATTGGTCAGGCCAATTTTGCTCCGCCCGGTGACGTCCGCCTTCAGAATGCTATATTCGTCATCTTCCCTCCTGAATCGCGCCGATCGCGATGTCGCGCTGCCATCTCTTCCCCAGAGATGGACGGATCCACCAGAAAGCACCTAGCCACTATGAACTCCTCGACGAGCGTCTCGGCCCCGACGGATCGGTCTGGCCGGGCGGAAGCGGATGCGCGCTGGCGGATTACGGCGATCTTCTTCATCAGCGCCATCGCCAGTTCGACGCTCAACATGCGCATTCCCGATCTGCAGCTTTCCGCCGGCATCAATTCGGTCGAGCTCGGCTTCGTGCTGATGGGCCAGTCGATCGGCGCGCTCAGCGTGTTTCCCTTCGTGTCGCGGGTGATCGAGGCGACCGGCACGCGACCGTCGATCCTGTTCGGCTATCTTCTCACCGTGCTGACCGGCGCGCTGCTGGCGTGTTCGACCAACAGCCTTTTCATGTTCCTGATGCTGTTCCTCAACGGAGCGGTCGGCAACGTGTCCGGCATCGCCATCAACGTCGAGGCCGACCGCGTCGAGGCGATGACCGGCAGCCGCATCCTCAGCCGCTGTCATGGCGCCTGGAGCGCGTCGTTCTTCCTGTTCTCGCTCTCCGCCGGCTTCGCCCGCAGTCTCGGGCTCAGCCCGTTCATCCACCTGTGGGCGATCGTGCCGGTATTCGTGTTTCTGACTGTCTTCCTGGTCTGGCCGATGCACGAGGCGCCGCCGCGCAAGCACAACGGCAGCGGACGGCAGGCGGGATTCGCCTGGCCGACGCTCGCCGTTCTGGCGCTCGTCGCCTTCAGCCTCGGATCGCAGATCCTGGAAGTCTCAGCGCGGGTATGGGCGACGATCTTCCTGCGCGACACATTCGTCGTTCCGGCAATCGTCGAATCCTCCGCCCTGCCGGCCCTGGTTCTCACCATGGCGTTCGGGCGCCTGTCGGCCGATCGCTGGATCGATGCGTATGGGCCGCGGAGGGTGGCCTACTGGCTGTCGGGCGTAGCGTTCGCCGGCCTGACGGTGGTGGTCCTGTCGGAGAATGCCTATGTGGCGATCGCCGGCTTTGCGATCTCCGGTCTCGGCATCGGCGCGCTGTTCCCGATCGCCGTATCCGGCGCAGCACGGCTCGGCGACCGTTCGGCCGCCGAGAACGTCGCGGCGATGACCCTCATCATCCAGCTCGTGATGATGGTGGCGCCGATGGCCATCGGCGCCGTCGCACAGGGCTTCAGCGTCAGGGCAGCCTTCGGCTGCATGCTGCCGATCATGGCGCTCGGCTGGGTGATGTCGCGCATTCTCGCCCGATAGAGGACTCGGCCTTCGATCGGGCGGCGAGTCGGAGTCCAGACGGGTCGCCCGTGGCGATTCCATCTGGACCCATTCGGTTCAAGCGCGCCGGGCGTCCAACAGGGGCCGCATAAGGCGCTCTATCCTTCTGATTGAGCATCGGATCTATACCGGAACCGGTTCCCGCTTGCGGGCTCGATGCTCAGGGGCGGCCGGTTTCACGCCACCACTTCGTAGAACTCGCCCTTGGCGCCGCACACCGGGCATTCGTCGGGCGCTTCGCCGATGATGGTGTGGCCGCAGGTCGGACAGATGCGGATGACGAGTTCGCCGAGATCCTTGCCGGCTTCGACGACGGCGAGCGCCTTGCCGTAGAGCTCGAAGTGCACCTTCTCGACTTCCATGGCATAGCGCATGGAGATCTGGGCGCGCTTGTGGCCTTCGCTCGTCGCGGTGGCGACCATCGGCGGATACATCTCGGTGAATTCGTAGTGTTCGCCTTCCATCGCGGCCTTCAGGTTCGCCACGGTGTCGTGGACGCCGCCGAGGGCGCGCAGGTGGGCGAGGGCATGGACGGTCTCGGCGCTGGAAATGGCGCGGAACAAGTTGGCGACGCCCGGGAAGCCGTCGTCCTCGGCACGCTTGGCAAAGGCCAGATATTTCCGGTTGGCCTGACTTTCACCGGCGAAGGCTTCCTGGAGATTGTCGATTGTGGTCATGTGGAGGCTCCCGTGATGTGATCGGGCTGAGGGATCCGATCGATCGTCCGGGCGACTGCGGCCGATGCCGGCCGCGCCGGACGGTTCTGCACTGGAACATTAGGGGCCGCGGCAGGCGCTCTGGTATCCGGAGGACTGCTCTAGGTGGAAACGCGCCGGCTCCCTCACTCGAACCATTTGGCGAAGATCGCCTTGGTCTTGCCAGTCTCGGCAGAGATGTGCAGAAACTGGTCGACGAAGCCCTTCAGCGCCACATCGCGCTGCAGCCAATACGCTTTCTCGGCGAAGTCGAATGGCCTGTCCGGATGGATCGAGCACAAGACTCCCGGATGCAGCTTCTGCTGATACAGCGTCTCGGAAGAATCTGTGACCATCACGTCGGCTTTGCCGGTGGCGATCTCGTCGAAAATCTTGGTGTTGTCGGGGAAGACGCGCAGATCGGCATTGGGGAAGTTCGCCTTGGCGAAGGCCTCGTTGGTGCCGCCCGGATTGACGACCGCGTGGATCGAAGCCTGGTTGAGGTCGGCGATCGTCTGGAATTTTGCCTGATCGGTGCAGCGCGCGATCGGCGTCTTGCCTTCCCGCATGATCGGGATGGAGAAGAAGCCCTTCTTCTGGCGAGCAAGGGTGATCGACACGCCACCCATGGCCACGTCGAATTTGTCGGCGGTGAAATCCTCCATCATCTTCGGCCAGGACGTGGCGACGAATTCCGCCTTGACCCCGAGGGCCGTGGCGAGCGCCTCGCCGACCTCAATGTCGTAGCCGTCGTACTTGCCGGTCTCCTTGTTGAGGAACGTGAACGGCCGGTAGTCGCCGGTGGTGCCGATGCGGATCGTCCCGCGCGCCAGGATGGCATCGAGGCGGGCTCCTTCCGTCACTGCAGTCTGGGCCTGGGCGGGTATGGGCCCGACGGCGGCTGTGGCGAAGACGAGGCAGGCGACGGCGGCAAGGCGGGCGAGGGGCGACATGGCGATCTCCGGAAACACTGCGGTCGATTGCGACCGACCGGCAGGCTAGACCAATTCGCCAGCCGACGAAATCGTCGGATCGATCCGGAAAGGCACGCAATTCAACCGGATCTGCGCCTGGTTCGAGCGGGGTCGCGCGCCTTTCGCGGGGGGGCGCGGCCAAACGGCGAAAGGCCGGCGATGGGATCGCCCGGCGCTGCACTCCCCCCGAACTGTTCGCAATCCGATCGAATGCAACGATTCGTGAATACGTATTGATCGCTATGCGTCGCGCTCCATATCCCCGAAAGGTCTGATGATTACCGGGGAACGCAGATGCTTTCCGATTTCCTTCCTCCCTATGTCCATGTTCCAGCCGAGGCGCCTGGTTATGGCCCGATCGCGGGCGACGCGCGGGCGATTGCCGACCAGACGGCACGCATCCGTGTCGCCGCATCCAGTCAGGAGGGACGCCAGCTGCTCGACCGTCTGATCGACGAGGCGCCGAATGTGGTTCGGCTGCCGCGCTTTCGCGGGCGTAATTGACACGGCTGCCTGTCGCGGGACCACCCGCCGGATCATCCTGCCGTCCGGCGGGCGGCTCGGTGTGCGTCAATCGGCCGACGAGGCCTCGTAGAACGGCTTGCGCTGTCCTTGGCGGATATAGCCGTCGTAGAACGCCTTGACGTGGGGGAAGACGGCGTGGCCGAGCGCCTGGCGGGCCAGGTCCTCCTCGGTGCGCGGCTTGGCGAGCAGGTCGTGGATCTCCCGCAACACGGCGTCGCGGTCGATCTTCAGGAACTTGCCGTCGGCATAGATGACCTCGCCGTCGACATAGACGGCCGCGACATGGCGCGACTGCGCCCGCTGCACGAGCGCGTCGAGCATGGGGATGTCGGCGTCCTGGTAGGGATAGAAGGCGGCATCCAGATCGATCAGGACAGCATCAAAGAATCGGCCGGGATCGAGCCGGCCGATCGTCTCGCCGAAGGCCGTGGTCTTGGCGCCGCCTTCGCTGGCCATGCGGAAGATCTGCGTCGGCGTCGGCACATCGTCCTCATCCATGCCAGGCGTGCGGTGGACGCGCAGCGCCAGTTTCAGTTCCTGCAGCATGTCGCGGTCGTCGTTGATGCCGGCCTCGTCGAGCCCCATGCCGACATTGATGCCCTTCTTCTCCCAGACGTTGAGGGGGGCGAGGCCGGAGCGCAGGCGGAAATTGGACGAACAGTTGTGGCAGATGCAGGTGCCGGTATGGGCGGCGATGTCGATATCCTCGGCGTTCATCCAGACGCCGTGGCCGAGCGTCATGTGCGGGCCGAGGAGGCCGAGATCGTAGAGATGGCGGACCGCGGTCTTGCCGGTGCGGCGGAAGGCATATTCCTTCTGGTAGGCGGTCTCCAGCAAGTGCATGTGCATCGGCACGTTGTGCGCCTTCGACTTCTCCTGCAGGGCGAGGAGCCCGTCGTCGGAGACCCAATGCAGGTTGGCCGGGGCCAGCTGGATGCGGGTGAGCCGCTCTCCGGTGTTTTCGGCCGATAGTTCGTCGAACAGTTTCAAGAAGTCGGGGAAGGGCATGACCTGCGCCTTCAGATGCGTAGCAAGCTTGGCGCCGAGGTCCTTGGGCAGGCGGGCGCAGAAATCCTCGTCGGCCTCGTAGACCAGCCGGTTCTGTTCGCGCACGGCGTAGCAGTAGGAAGCGCGCATGCCGATCGTCCGGTAGCCGGTCAGCACCCGGCTTGCCGCCGCGTGGATGGCGCCGTAGCCGCCGGGCATCCAGCCGTGAATGTGCTGGACGGTGGTGATGCCGGAGGCGATCATCTCGAAGGCGGAATAGAGCGTGTCGAGGTAGAGATCGACGCGGCGGGCCGGAATGCGGCCGGCGAACCACAGTTCCAGGGCATAGTCCGGCGAACCGAGTTGCAGGGGCGTCAGGCCGACATGGTGGTGGCTGTTGACGAAGCCGGGCAGCATGGCGTGCTTCGGATATTTCTTCACCTCCGCCGACGGCGACAGCTGCTGCATGTCGGCGAGCGAGCCGGTCTCCACCACGACGCCGTCGCGCGACAGGACGGCGCCATCGTCGATGACGATCGGCGTGTGGCGATCCTTCACCCCGGTCACGAGGTGGCGGGCTTGAACGATCAGATCTCCCATGTCTATTCCTCCTGGGGCTTTCTCTGGTCTGCAATTGTCGGGGCGCGGCGGACGAGCCTGAGGCGCGCTGCGGTCGGATTGGCGACACGGGCCGCGGCAAGCCGGGCAGGGTCGATGCGGGCAAGCACCAGACCCGGGCTCGATGCCGGCACGATGTCCAGGACGCCGCCGTTCGGATCGATGGCTGCCGTGACGCCGGTGTGGACGAGTGGGAGGACGGTCGCCGTCTCGCGGCCGTAGCGGGCGGCGGCGAGCGAATAGACCGCATTCGAGCGAGTGTTGGTGGCGAGTTCGGAAAGACAGTAGCCAGGCGGATCATCGGGCGCAGCGCCGGCGATGAGGACGGCGACGACGTCGGCACCGGCTGCCGCCGCGGCGCGCCAGCATTCCGGAAAGCGCCGGTCGTAGCAGACGAGCGCGGCGATCCTGAGCGGTCCGAGTGGGAAGGTGCCGATCTCGGCCGGACCTTCTTCGAAATGATCCGCCTCGCCGAAGTCTTCGCCGGGGGCGGGCGGCGGCAGATGGATTTTTCGCGCCACGACCTCGACGGCTCCGCCTGGGCGGGCGAGGAAGGCGGCGTTGAACGGCTTGCCCTCAGCCTCAGCGAGCGTCGCCCCATAGAGGATGGCGACATCGAGTTCGCGGGCAAGGCCCGCCGCCCAGATGCCGAGCGCACGGCCCTCGGTCGCCGCCGACGCTGGCCACAGCGATGGCGCGTCGCCTGCCACATAGGGGTCGGCGAACAGTTCGGGCAGCACGACCAGCATCGCGCCGGCCGCCGCTGCGGCGCGGACGCCGGCCTCGGCCTCGGCGAGAAGGGGCGCAGGATGCCGTCCGGCGGGTCCGATGGCGACCGCGCCGATCATCATATCTCCACTCATGGCATTCGTCTCAGGCGGCTTCCATCTCGGCGAAGGCGCGTTCGACTTCGGCGGCGAGAAGCTCGGTGAACAGGTCGCGGTATTCGTGGTAGCGGGCATCGCGCGTCGGGCGCGGTCGCGGCAGATCGATCGGGACGATGGTCTTCACCCGGCCGGGACGGGCCGTGAAGACGATGACCCGGTCGGCGAGCGCGATGGCTTCGTCGATGGAGTGGGTGACGAGCAGAACCGAGGCGCCGCTGTCGCGCCAGATCTGCAACAGGAAGTCCTGCATGCGGGCACGGGTCTGCACGTCGAGCGCGGCGAAGGGCTCGTCCATCATCAGCACTTTCGGCTTCATGGCGAGCGCGCGGGCGCAGGCGGCGCGCTGGCGCATGCCGCCGGAGAGTTCGTCCGGTTTCTTGTCGAGCATGTCGGACAGACCGACGCGCCTGAGCATCTCGATGGCGATCTCGCGCCGCCGGACTGGAAGTACGCCCTGAATCGACAGGCCGAAGGCGACGTTGTCGGCGATCGTCAGCCAGGGAAACAGCGAGGCCTCCTGGAAGATGAGGCCGCGTTCGGCAGAAGGTTCCTCGACCTTCAGCCCGTCGCATTCGATGAGGCCGGAGGTCGTCGCCTCCAAGCCGGCGATCATGTAGAGAAGCGTCGACTTGCCGCAGCCGGAAGGGCCGAGGAGGACGACGAACTCGCCGGGCGCGACGTCGAAGTCGAGCCCCTGCAACGCGTTGACCGGGCTGCGGCCTTCCGGCGTCCACACTTTCGAGACGTTGCGGATGGCGACCGCCGGCCGGGTGACGACGGAACGGCTCATAGCAGTCCTCCCTGATTGGGCGCGACCCACCACAGAAGTTTGCGCTGCATGGTTCTGAGGCCCCAATCGCTGAGGAACCCGAGCAGGCCGATGATCGCCATGGTGAAGAACACGAGTTTGGAATTGAACGTGGCGCGCGCCATCGTGGTGATCTGGCCGAGGCCGGAGCCGACGCCGACTGCCTCGGCGATCAGCACCACCATCCAGGCGCCGAACAGGTTGAGCCGCACCGTCATGAACAAGCTCGGCAGGATGGCGGGCAGAATGACGCGCCAGAAGGTCTTGCGCTCGTTCGCCCCCATGATGCGGGCGACATGGATGTAGTTCTTCGGCACGCTGGCGATCTGTGCGCCGGTCGACAGGGTGATGGCGAAGAACACCGTGATGAACACGAGAAAGATCGCGGGAACGTCGCCGATGCCGAAAACGAAGATCGCCACCGGCAGCCAGGCGACGGGGGAAACCGGCGCCAGCAGAAGAATGGTCGGCAGCAGCAGGTTGCGGATGATCCTGACGTAGTGGATGAGCGCGCCGACGGCGGTGCCGAGCACGAAGCCGAGCGTCAGGCCGAACACGACGCGGAACGTCGTCCAGCCCATGGTGATGAGGAGCGCGCCGAAACCGCCACCGGAGGCAACCGAGCCGATCCTGTCGGAGCGGTCGAAATACTTCAGCGTGCCGGGAATGTCGGCGAGGAACAGGTGCGGCGGGGGGAGCAGCAGCGGGTTCGCCAGCTCGAAGTACCACAAGAGTTCCCAGATGCCGGCAAACAGGCCGATCGAGGCGATCGCCCAGCCGATGCCGGCCAATTGCCTGAGGAGCGGAGCGAAATTCGGACGGGCCCGCGGTTCGACGGGCGGCATGATTTCGGTTGGCGTATCGAGCGTGGTCATCGTCAGTTCCTCGTCCATCTGGTCCGGCCGTTCGGCGGACGGGGGAAGGGCTCCCCGGTCGGGAGCGGCCGGCGGGGAGCGCCTCGAGGCAACGCCTGGATCAGGCGGACTTCCACTTGAGGCCGTCGTAGAGCGCTTTGTTCTCGGCGATGACGGTTTCGAGGATCGACCAGTCGAAGGCGCCCTTGTCGGGTAGCTTCTTGATGTAGCCGAGTTCCTTCATCGACACGCCGCGGTCGATGATGAACTGGGTCTGGTTGCGCTGGTCGACGCTGAGCGGCTGCTTCGCCTGGGCATTGATCGCGTCGGCCATGGAGGTCTTGTAGTATTTGCCGACGGTATCCTTCAGCGCAGCTTCCTTGTCCTTCTCGGACTGCGCCTGGGCGACGAACAACGCCTTGATGATGGCCTTGACCGCGGCGGGGTTCTTCTCGACCAGCGGTGTGCGCACGGCGAGCACGCAATCGGAATAGCCGGGGCCGTAGACGTCGGTGCCGTCCGACAGGATGCTGGCACCCTTGCGGCCGGTGGCGCATTGCGTCGCATAAGGTTCGATGTGGCAGATGGCGTCGATCGCGCCGGCCAGGAACGCCTGGGCCAGTTCCGGCGACGTATCGAGGTACTTGATATCGACGTCCTTGAACGACAGGCCGGCCTTCTTCAAGTAATCGTAGGGCAAGACCTCGAGTGTATCGGCCTGGAAGGTGCCGAATGTCTTGCCCTTCAGATCCGTCGCCGACTTGATCCCCTCCTTGGCGACGATGATGCACCCTTGCACGCCGCCACCGGCGACGATCTTCACCGGTGCGCCGGCGTCATAGAGCGTCAGGAAGTTGGAGTAGGGGATCATCGACATGTCGACGAGGCCGGCGCCGAACATCGTGGTGATCTCGGTGTTCGAGGGGGTGACGACGAACTCCAGTTCGACGCCATCCGCCTTGGCCAGTTCGCGTTCCTTGGCGAGGAAAATGCCCATGTTGCAGAAGCCCGAGCCGTGCGTCGCCTTTACGGTGGTGGCGGCGAAGGCCGGGCGCGGCATCAGGTAGCCGGCAAGATGCGCAGGGATGGCAATGGTCGCAGCGGCTGCGGCCGTCGATGTTGTCAGGAAGTTGCGGCGCGAAAACTTGCGGTAGAATGTTCCATCACGATCGCACATGGTCCCCTCCGGCTCTCATTGAACCGAACGGATCCCGCTGGATGGCAACGACCGCACCGCAGAGCCGGCGGTCCACCGGGCCAAGGGAGTACCCCCTCGCCCGGGGCCCTTTGCACGGGATCCCGACGATGGGCACGCCAACCCGATAAGAGCATGATCGCTCTGCGCTGATATTCCTCTCAGCAAAACGCGTGCCGATTGCCGATCCGGGTTGAAATGATCCTCCAGTCGGGGCTTCCGCGGGCCATTTGACAAGATTAGAGAGCCCGCTGATTGCTGGATTCGTCCGGTTCTTGTCTTGGGTGTGTTGTGGGTGAAGTTCAGTCCGTGCAGAGCGACAAAAACACTGCCGAATTCGCTCGCACTTGCTTATGAATTGGGCGCGGATATTTCTGCCTCATTTTCGATCGGTCATGCGCTTCGGGTCGTCGGCCGCTCCATCGGCGGCATCCGGCGGCGGGGCATCGTTCGGCGCGGCGCTCTATCGCCAGACCGGTCCATCCGGAGCCGGGCGGCCCGTCTGCGAATGCCACGGGTGGCGCGATGGGCGCTGCGGACGCTCAGGTCCCGGTCCGATTCAAGGCGGGCTCGACGCGGTTCCGCCCGCCGTGTTTGGCACGATACATGGCATCATCGGCGGCGCGGATGATGTCGGCGAGTGTGCCCTGCGGCGGGCGGGCTGTCGCCCAGCCGATGCTCAAAGTGACGTCGAGCGGCACGCCTTCGACCATGGGCCGGGCCGCTTCGACCGCCCGGCGGATCTTCTCGGCGACATGAGCGGCGCCGAATTCGTCGGTCTCCGGCAACAGCACGAGGATCTCCTCGCCGCCGATCCGGGCGACGACGTCGCTCGCCCGGACAGCCGTGCGGATCGTGTTGGCAACGGTGACCAGCACGATATCGCCGCCGGCATGGCCGAGGCGGTCGTTGACCGATTTGAAGTGGTCAACGTCGGTGAAGAGGACGGAGTACGGCTGGCCCTTGCGTTCGGCCAGTTCGGCAATCTCGGCGCTCAGGTCGCGAAAGGCCGCCAGATTGAGGAGCCCCGTCAGCGCATCGTGCCGGGCGGCGGTATCGATCGTCCGGTAGGCGGCCTCGAGATCGGCGATGTGGCGAAGCGCCTGCCGGTTGTAGGCGTGGAGCAGTGCGCCACAGCAGGCCAGGCCGATGCTGAAGGTGCCTATGCCGTTCGCTGACACCTCGATCAGCCCCATGGCGCGCGACCAGATGACGATGGCGATCGTCAGCGCGATCGTCCCCCAGCCGGCCATCGTGCCGATCAGCAGGAAGGTGCCGGCCGCCTGCACGAAGAACCAGACGAAGCGCATCTCGTCGGTCGGCATGGCGTAGAG
>JARLIT010000299.1 GCA_031291575.1 Ancalomicrobiaceae bacterium | reverse complement strand
GTCATATGTGGAACGGCCCCGCGGGCAAGCGTGAAGATCGAGAGATTGGTTCGCAAGGAACGGTGCGGTCATATGTCCGGCCTTTTGGTGCGGTCGCCGACCGCTGGCCTCGATGAGGTCCGCGAAGCGGGTGGCGTATCAATCGGACGCGCTGTTGGCGCATTGACACATCGGCCTCTCTCGCTTGCAGATTTCGTTCCGTTACGGCTCCATCGCTCGTCGGCACCTTGCCCTTTCCCACCGGACCCTTCGTCAGTCAGCGGTTCCCTCGTCGGCGGTCATACGGCCGCCGACATGACGGGCGGCCGATAGACGCCGCCCTTGGTGAGCAGGGCCCAGATGATCCGCGCCATCTTGTTGGCCAACGCGACGGCGGCGACCTTGTACGGCCGCCTGCCCATCAGAGCCGACAACCATGCCGGTACGGGCTTGCCTCGACGTGCCACGCACATCACGGATGTCGCACCGACCACCAAGAGACTTCGCAATGTCGCATTGCCCATCTTCGAGATCCCGCCGAGCCGTTCTTTGCCGCCGCTCGAATGTGGCTTCGGCGTCAGGCCGAGCCAGGCTGCGAAGTGGCGTGCGGACCGGAATCCTGCTGGATCCGGTACGAGCGCGCGGATGGACGCCGCGATGATCACACCCACCCCGGGAACCGACATGAGACGCTTGGCACATGCGTCCGACCTCGTCGCCACGGCGATGCGTTCGTCGATCTCTGCGATCTGCTGTTCGATCATTTCCACCGCCTCGACGAGAATCGCCAGCGCGAAGCGTGCGACCTTTGGTATGCGATTGTCATCATGGTCTCGGATGATGGCGACGAGATTGGCGAAACCGGTCACGGCCGTGCCTGCGACCACACCGAGCTCTGCGAGATGCGCTCTCAGGGCGTTGATGGTTCGGGTGCGCTGGCTGACCAGAAGTTCCCGGGTCTTGAGCACCATGGCAGCCGCCTGCTGCTCCTCCGTCTTGATCGGCACGAAGCGCATGGTCTTCCGAGTGACCGCCTCGCAGATCGCCTCGGCATCGGCTGCGTCCGTCTTGCCCCGCTTGACGAACGGCTTCACGTAGGCCGGCGGGATGAGCCTCACCTCGTGACCTAGCCGGCTGATCTCTCGAGCCCAGTGATGAGCACTGCCGCAGGCCTCGACTCCGACCAAGCAGGGGGGCTGCTTCTCGAAGAACGAGAGCATTTCCGAACGGCGCAGCTTTCGCCGCAGGACCGGGGTTCCATCTTCCGTCGCTCCATGGACCTGAAAGACGGCTTTCGCCAAGTCGAGCCCTATCGTAGTAATCTTCGTCATGGAACGGCCCTCTACCTCGTGGTGTGTTCGCAACGACCACGTTAGCACTCTGATGCTGCGGTAGCGGGGCCGTTCCACACCATCAATCGGCGGGCAATGTTGACCCCGGATCGGCGTCCAACTTTGGGTCTGACTCAATCCCGATGATGTCTTGGATTCGACTGGTGTGGTTTTCGAAGGAGAATCAGCGCCATGGCCGCCCAGTTCCGCCTGTCCAACCTGATCCCGCCCGAATTGACCATCGAAAGCGTGTCGGAGGATGCCGACACGATCATCGTCCGCGCTAAGGCCGCCGTGCAGAGCCGGGCGTGCCCGCGGTGTGGTGCGCCGTCTGGTCGGATCCACAGTCGATACGTACGGACAGTGCTCGACCTGCCGTGTTCCGGACGCAAGGTCAGGCTTTGCGTCTCGACGCGGCGCTTCATGTGCATCTCGGGTCCCTGTTCCCAGAAGATTTTCGCCGAGCGCTTCGGGGACGATGTCCTGCCTCCCCGCGGGCGACGGACGACGCGGCTGGACTGCCTGGTCCATCATCTCGGCCTTGCGCTGGGCGGACGTCCCGCCGCCAGTTTCGCCAAGCGGCTGATGCTGCCGGTCAGCAAGGACACACTGTTGCGGGTGATCCGTCGCCGGGCCCGGGTACCGTCGGAACCGCTAGCTGTCGTCGGCATCGACGATTGGGCGTACCGACGCAATTGCCGGTACGGTACCATCGTATGCGATCTCGAGCGTCGCCGGATCGTCAAGCTGCTGCCGGACCGCGAGGCCGCAACGGTTGCGTCCTTTCTGGCCAACCATCAGACCATCAAGGTGCTGTCGCGCGACCGCGGCGGCGGTTATGGCGAGGCTGGCACCAAGGCGTTGCCGGGTGCTGTCCAGGTCGCCGACCGCTGGCATCTGATGGAAAACGCCAGCTCCTGCTTCCTCGATGCCGTGCGTAAGTCGATGCGCGATATCCGCGCCGCGATCGGCGCCACCATCATCAATCCCAAGCTGTTGACTGCCGCCGAGCGGCTTCAATACCAAGGCTTTTTACGGCGTGAAGACAACAATGCAGCCATTCTCGCTCTTCATAGCGACGGCCTTCCGATCAAGGAAATCGCCCGTCGCCTCGGCCACAGCCGAGGGCTCGTCCGCAAGGTTGTCCGGGGCCTGCGGACCGACGTGTTCCGCACCAGGGAAAGCACGCTGGATTCCTGTCTTCCTGATCTGGAAGCCGAGTGGGCTGGCGGTTGCCGCAACGGCACGGAACTGTGGCGCCGTTTGAAGGCGCGAGGCTTTCGCGGTTCGCTGCGTGTGGTGACGGAGTGGGCAACGCGGCGTCGACGAACCGAACGCGCCACCGACCAACAACTTCAAAAAGTGCCGTCCGCCCGTACCCTGGCTCGGATGATGACGATCGGCCGCGATCATCTGACCAAGGCTGACACCGTCACCATAGCCGCCATCGAGACCAAGGTGCCGGCGCTCCAAGCCGCGCGCAACCTCATCGACCGTTTCCACGCCGTAATCCGGACCAAGGCCGTTGCCGATCTCGACCCCTGGATCGAGGCAGCGAGCGAGAGCCTGCTCGCGTCATTTGCAAAGGGAATTGCCAGCGATCGGGACGCGGTGGGTGCCGCCATTAAGGAACCCTGGTCGAATGGACAGACTGAGGGACAGGTCAACAAGCTCAAGGTCGTCAAGCGACAGATGTATGGCCGAGCCAAAATCGATTTGCTCGAAGCCAGATTGATCGGCGCGGCGTGAAACGCCGCGGCATCATCGAATTTGCGTCAGACCCCAACTTTGACCCCTCGTTTTCGTGTTGAAGATCGCCGCCTGCAGTTCGGCAAGGCGGTTGTTTCAGGCGTGTCGTCGGTGTCGTGACGGAGGGAGGGCGTAGCCCGACCGGAGGCGCGACACCGACGGCAGCGCCGATTTCAGGCTCTGTGCTTGAAGCGCCAGCTGTCGTTGCCGGTCTCGACGATATCGCAGTGTCACTCAAGCGCATGATAGCCGGCGTCGGAAGCGAAGACTGGGCTCTCGTCGTCAGACGTGAGCCCCTCCATTAAGACCTCAGGGCAACTGCTGGTACGCGTGCGGTTTCATATTCCTTGGCCGGACGCCAAATGAGGATCTCCCAATCGTTGGCGTCGCTGCCAACGACGGCATAGGTCTCGCCGCGCCGCATTGGCTGTACCGTGCGTCCGGCCATGCGGCCGCGAGGTCTCGGGCCCGAGACCCAACGCCGACAATCCCTAGTGTATTCAACCAAGCCACCAGAACGATGGCAAAAGCGCCGAGCGCATACACCAACAAACGAGGGTGTCGCATGATTCATTTCAGAATACGGAGTACCGGCCTCCGCGTTGCTTAGACGTTTGGCGAACGGGTCGGCAGTTTTCGCGCCAGATGACTTCAGTAGCGACAACGGCGAAGCCGCAACTGGTTCAGAACGCCAAACGTGTTCTTCGGTGACCTAGCCGAGTCTGAGCGGAGATCGGAAATGCGGCTGAACCACTCGGGCGGTCACGCCCGCCGGAAAACAACAGCGACGGTGATGAGGATCACGCGCAAGTCTTGTCATGCCACCACAACGCACATTGTGGTGGCCGTTATCGTGGCAGTGCCGATCTGACGGCTCCAGCCGGCATTCAGCATAACATCAGCCGAACGCAGAACTCATGCAGTGTTCAGTCGCATTGGCGGATAAACCCCTCTGTGTTCGTTCCCAATTCAGCGGAATGGGCCGGAGGATAGAACGATGAAACGGATTGCCTTGGCCGCCGTGTTGATCTTGGGCAGTACGCTCAACGCGGCAGCTGACTGGGACACGCTCTATTTTGTTGACATGCAAAAGCCGCGTGGCCAGGAACGGAGCGACGAAGCCAGGAACGCGGACCTGCTCGTCTGCGGGTCGCCATCCAATTTCGAGCTGGATAAGGACCTGATCCCGGCTGTTGTCAGATGCATGCGGAAACATGGATGGCGGGTTGCCCAGACGAAACACACGCACACATGGATCGATCCCGACACCAGCGGGACCTGTTACAATGGGTCATATATGGGCATACCATCGGTCCAATGCACGCCGGGCGATCATTCGAACTGACCACCTTAGCCGATTTTTGAATGACGCTGCCGCGCTAGCGGCTTGGCGACCGCAATGTGCGATGCAGCGTCATGAGGCTTGGCCTGGCGACAAACCTCGGCGGAGCGCCTCACCCTCTCACAAATTCTGCGCTGGTCCGCCGACAGTGTGGATGCTGGTGCTTTCCAGCGAACCACTCAATCCAGCATAGTATCCCATCGTCGTTCTTCTCTGATGCTTTGCGCGGGACGACCCGGGCACCGATGTTGGGACCATCATTTTGAGGGACGGCCGTCACCGCCGCGAGCGGTTTGATGGCGACCAGTTTCGCCGTCTATCGCGCAGACGAAGACGCGAATGCACACCGTAACTATAGATTAAAAGAGTGTTCGCATTAGAAAGCAAAGGATGAAACGACGATGAAGCAGATTTTAGTGGCCGGCGCCCTACTGCTGAGCTCCGCTCTCAATGCCTCGGCTGACACGGTGCTTTGGGCGAATATCGCCAAGCATGCGCGCGGCCGCTCCCAGATGCATGCCGATTACAACGCGTGCTCGAAGAGCTTCGGCACTCCGATGGACGGCACTTCTCTCGCCTCATCGTTCAAGCAATGCATGCTGCAAAAGGGCTGGAGATTTGTCGGCGAAGACCGCAATTGGGATGAAATCAATGGCAGCCAGATTTGCCATCACGGCATGTTTTGGGGAATGCCGTCGGTTGATTGCAAGGACATGTAAGTTGACTTTCACTCAATTCGGAATTGGCGTGTCGCGTTCATCTAGCGTAACCTTTGGTTGAAAGATATGACGCGAATGCGCCTGATCCTGAATCGCCTTGCCACGATCTGGCTGCTGTTCGTGCCACTTTGGATGACATGGGGCGCGGTAACATATAGTGGCCTCTATCGCTGGTTGTGCGAGTGGCAGCTTTCCGTCAATGGGGAATACGACGCATTCCTGACCTTCGTCATCCCCACCTTGCTGCTCGTCGCCCCCACCACGCTCGTTCTGCGGCTACGGCATGATGCGAAACCCGCTGTTCCGCCACCACACCTTGAGCCGGCAGCGGCCGAAAGGCTGGTGATTCGCGTCCTCTGTGCTATCGGACTCAGTGGCGCGATTGTCTGTGCTGGCGCGTGGCTTTGGGCGCTGCAGTATCCAGATCGGTCTGGACCATCCGTCGACCTCGATCTTGCAAAGCTGGGGGATGCTATCCCGCCTTTGGGACGGGTCACGCTGATCGGCGTGATCGACACCACGCACGTCGTCCACAAGACAATTGATGCCAAGGGTGTGGGCGGACGCGATCTCTTCGCACCGATGATCGAACGTGGGGCGGCTCACAAGCCGGCACGCATCTTCGTTGAGGAATATGTCGATATCGCCGTTGCTCAGCCGCTACCGACGGGCGTGGGTAGCAAGTACGAGGGCGTGCTGGTCAAAGGTGGCTTACCTGGCGATACGCTCAGACAATTCGCGCGGCTCAATGTCGGGATCGCGGACCCCTACTATCTGCTGCTGACCGGCCCGGACGGTGCGCGCGGAAACTATTACATTATTGCCGGGCTAGGGGGGGTCGTTGCCTTGCTCGGCCTGCTGCCGCTTGCGGTACTCTTCGTGTCGAAGGTCCGTCGACGCCGGAGACTATCGCAAGGTTGAGCAATTGGAGAGAGGGCGATGGATCTGTGTGATTTGATTGGACGCCCGGAGCGCTCCGAATGATCCTGTCGGCACCTGCCGTCGCCCCGGTGCGGATCCTCGCCTGGATTCATCTGTTCCTGGGTTCCGTCGGTCTTTTGGCCGGCTCCGCGCTTTGCCTGGCATTGTACCAGGTCCCGTCCCCGCGAAGCCTGACGGCGCTTCAATTTGTCGGCCCCTTCTTCCTGATGGCGGCGATCCTTTATCTGGTGCCGGCGTTCATCGGCGGCCTTGGTTTGCTGACCGGCAAATCGTGGGCGTGGGTTCCCATCATCTTCATCTCGGTCCTCCTGCTGCCGATGATCCCCATCGGCACGGCGCTTGGCGGATTTGGCTTCTGGGCACTGGCCAACCGGCGGAGGACAGCGGGCCGAATTCGAGAACAGGGGGGCGAGCCTATTCCCCTCCAGCCAAGATTGTTTCGGCTCGGATCCACGGGCAAGACGTTGCTGACAATGGCGGGGACTGGTTCGGGATTCGTTGTGGTCCTCGATGTCGGCTTCCAGTTGCACCAACAGGTCCCCCCTGTCATCCTGTCGCACAGCTTCTTCCCCGCGACGGCGACCATATTACTTGCACTAGGCTATGTCGCCGTCCGACTGATGGCCGCGCCCACGACGCGCGCGCTGCCGCCAATCGCGCCAATCCCACCCACAAAACACCAGCAGCTGTCGCTTGCTCAGAAGGCATTTGCCGACGAACGACGTCTGCGCCTCGGCATCATGGCGGCCGACCCCGAACGCCGCCAATATGCCGCCCGGATCGAGGCGGGCGAAGGCTGGTCAGACGACAGGATTGCCTACCACCAGGATCCTGGCAGAACGGCCACCTGCACGCATCTGCAACCGATAGAGCGAGCGATGCGGGCCGCCGGGCTGGATCTTCGGCTCGACCGAGATCTGACGGTCATTGCGCCGTGCACTATCAATGAGGCGCGGTTGCGTGAATTCTACCAACCCGGTCCAACTGTTCACTATGGGGCCATTCCAGATAGTGGACGATCCTATGAAGATCCTCCGTCTGCGGCTCTGAAATGTGATGCGTGCAAATCGCTGATTTACGTGATTCATCCCCTCGAAGCCGGGGTCGACCGCTCGCTTCGGTCTTGGCCGCCATGAGCATTCTGTTGGATGGCAGCTCCTTGAATACCGGCCGAAACATGCTCACAAGTAGGTGCTATTGCCGAAAGTGGCTGGCGAGTGATGGGTGGATTGGCCACAAAATGCTGTCCGGGCGGCTGTTGACGGAGACGGGGTCGATGGCACTGTCGTCCAGAAAGCGGCTCCATTGGACGTCTTTCAACGCCGAATTCTTTCAGCCGGGCCAAAGGCTAGGCGCCGTGCCCGGCTAATCAAATCAGCGGTTTGCGCAATTCGAATATCAATTTGCCATCACTTGACCGTATGCGTGACGTTGTCTCCATTGCCACTACTGAAGGATCTAGGTATGTCTTACGCCTTATTGCCATTCAAACGGATATTCGATTATCGTGGGCGGTCGCGACGGAAAGAATATTGGCATTTTGTGGCTTTGTTTTTGATCATATATGTGATTACATCATCACTTGACGTCGCTTTCGATCTTGGAGGGTCGCTAGCGGTATCTGCACAAGACAGGACTTACTCGTTTAGTATTGTGGGTGGTCTGATCGCAGATTTCTGGACGATCGTGGTTGTTGCCCCTGGTCTCGCATTACACATCCGTCGTCTCCACGATTCGGATCGTAGCGGCTGGTGGATACTGATTACGCTCATTCCGGCGTTGGGCTGGGTTTTCTCGATCTTTCTCATGTGCCTTGATGGAAGCTCCGGCACCAATCGGTTTGGTCCGTCGCCCAAAGTGGCCTGAAGTTGTGCTGTGTCGGGTATTCAAAATGAAACCTGCTTACGCATAGACTTCAGCCAATCTCAGCAAGCTGATGGCATGGGTAGAGTCCTTGCGGCCACCACCGCCAGGCGTGGGATCATATCGGCGAGGTCGTAGTGACGATTGAACCGGTACTCGAATTCGGCGAGGTAGCAAGGCCCGCGCCCTTCGCGCACGCCCGATAGGTGCTGACAAGTGCAGCCTTGGCGTTGCCGAGGAGAGTGTTGACCCAGGCGAAAGCACGCCGCTGTTCAACCCGATGTGACTTCAATATTCGGGAATTTTCGCGTCAAATGGAGCCTATTGCAGAAATTCTGAAGGCCCGTTTCATGAGCGAATTCAGACAGACATTGCATAAGGTCGGCGCGGTCTTGGCAGTGAGCATGACGGCGGTGAAGATCATCTCGCTGTTCACTCACGGAACTCGCCACCAGGTCAGCTATGTGCCGCCGAGCGTGGTCGAGCCGGCGAAGCCGCTGACGCCGGAAGAGCTGAAGGCCAAGGAGGAACAAGCGCGGGCTTTTGCGCACTTCATGGCGACGGTCAGGGAAATGCAGGCCTCCCACTGAGCCGACCAACAGGCGCGGCAAGCGGCGCACGGGCAGAATTGAGCTGGATTGCGGCCGTCATGCCGGCATACGGAGGAGCGGAGAAGGACGGCTGCGGGGGCTCACGGCGGCGATCGGCTAAACAGGATCGCCCCCAGGCTGCGCGCGTATTCTTCCGTGCAGATCGGCCCGACGCGGCGATTGAGGCGCGGAGTATGGGCGGCGATCGCCTCCAGCGTCACATTTTCCTTAACCCGGACGTGGCGAACGCAAACGGCGCCGTCTGGGCCCCAGCCCGCCTCAAAGTCCTGGCCCGGGTCATTGGCGGGCGCTTGCACTCCGAGCGAATCGTAGATGTCGATCGGCTGGCCGTTCCGCGTGGTCGCGGTGCCGTCGCCGGCGTAATCGGCACGGACGAGATGGACGCAAGTCTGATAGGCCTCTGCGAGGGATTGGCCATCCGGTGCCTTGTCCCAGGGCCGATAGCCGAAGCGGATGCATTTGCCCTCCGCCCCGCCGGTGCAGGTCAGCACGAATTGCCCGGGCTCCGCCGGAGCGATCGTCCCGTCGGCGCGCGCCACTCCGGCGAGCGGAAAGCCCTGTCGCCGGCCGTCGGGGCCGGGTTCGCAAAGGTTGATCCAACTGCCGTCGGCTTGCTGCACGGAAAAGGTGTACAGCCAGACGTCGGCGGCGGGCTTGTAGCCGCGGGCCGGATCGCCGGGATCGGGTTCGACCCCGTCGACCCGCACCCGGACCGTCGTGCCATTGGTCGCAACTGTCAAAATTGCGCCGATGAGTTCGGCCGAGCGCAGGGTCCGACCATCTCCCGTCGACAGATGAAATTCGGTGCCGACCACTTCGACGCCGACGGACGTAGCCCAGCTGCGCTGCCCGCCGCACGAAAAAGCCAGCAATATCGTTACGAAAAAAACGAAACCGGCAATCTTGGCCATGGCGCTCGACCCGGGCAGCCCGCGGGTCGCGCGGCGGGGCACCCGCCGCGAGCTGTCGGAGTTACTTCTTGGGCAGTTCGACGCCGACGACGCGGGCGTCGCCGAACAGCGCGCCGGTGGCGAGCGCGTTCGTAGTGAGCGCGTTGGTCGTGAGCGCGTTGGTGGTGAGCGCGTTGGTGGTCAGTGCGTTCGTAGTGAGCGCGGCGTGGGCGCTGCCGCAGGCAATCGTGACAGCGGTAATGACGAAGCCAATTCGAAGCATGGAATCCTCTCTGGATCGGCGATAAACAATCGGGCCACGATTGCAGCAATCGTGACCTAGCCTACGGATATTTACGCAAGACGGGGTTTGCTGTCGTCTCGATGCGTGCAAGGCGGCATCTCAGGTAGCGCAAACAGGCGTTTAGTCTGCAGCCGTCGCAGAAATGCGTAATCCAGCTCACAAAGCCGACCCCACCCATGAACGCGCCAACGCATTGAGTCCATGTCGAATTGCCGAAATTGCGCGGGTCGCGATCGGTGCCGATCGTAACCCCGCTCGTTCAACCTAATCAGATGACATTTCAAGCCTGTAGCACCAGCCTCGGACAGGCCGTGCTTCGAAGCCGATCAACCGTGAATGAAGAGTGCAGGGGGCTCAAGCCAAAGTTCTACCCGCATCAGCAGGCGGAAGCATGTGAGCGCCTTGCCAAACGCCACGGCGGGAGTGTCAGCACGATTTCGAGGCTTTCGTCATAAGTATCAGCGCGCAAAAGGGTGGGCGGCTATCCACTCGTGCGTCAGCCGCTGCGCCTCGGCGATCTGAGCGGGGGTCATCTTGGCGGCAACAAGGTCGCGGTGCTCGTACGACTGATCGCGAAGCTTGTCACTCTCTGAGAGCAGCGCTGCTGAAAACAGCCACATGTACGCTCGGACATAATCCTGCTGGACGCCACGACCATCAGCATACATCCTGCCGAGATCGAACTGCGCTTGCTGTACCCCCTGCTCGGCGGCCGCGCGGTAAAGCGAGAAAGCCTGCGCGAGGTCCTGCTGCGCGCCTCGGCCAGTTTCATATATCTCGCCGAGCATTAACTGCGCGCCGGGCTTCCCCTGCGCCGCCGCCTTCCGGTACCATGCTGCCGCCTGCGCGTAATCTTGCGACACGCCGCGACCATTGGCATACATCAAGCCGAGTTGAAACTGAGCGTCAGCCAGCCCCTGCTCGGCGGCCTTGCGGAGCCATGCGATAGCCTGAGCATAGTCCTTCGGCAGCCCGTCGCCGTCGCGGTACATCATCCCCAGGCTCGCCTGTGCGTGCGCATCCCCCTGGTCCGCAGCGCTGCGATACGAGTCTATGGCCTTGCTGAACCACGCCTGGGCCTGTGCGACGTCCTTCAGCGCGCTGCCGCCGTATTTGTATATTTGCCCGAGCACATTTTGCGCATCCGCGTTTCCTGCCTCAGCCAACGGACGCAATAGCCGCATAGCCTCGACGTTGTCGCCGCGATGATATGCAGCCATGCCGTCCTCCCACGGCCCTGCCGCCGCAATGCCGCACCAACCGGCCGCGAGAAGGATTCCGGCGAAGAGAGTTGCGATCAACTGGTTCATGGCGAGCCCCAACAGGAAGACGTGACCAACATGACGCAAAAGCAGGCGAGCATAGGGGAGCGGTTCTGGCTTGGATCCCGGCCATAGCAGCTGCGGCAAAGGTTCATCCTTGCCGCTCCCCTCCCGGGAACATGCGTGTCTGCCGCGACCATTAGTTTTGCGGACGCAATTTGAAACCTTGCCCGTCGGCCGGCACGCGCAGGAATTTGTCCTGACGCTCGCCGGCGAGCCAGAGTGCTCCATCCGGTCCTGCGACGACCGAGAACGGGTCAGCGTTTTCAATTGGCGCCATGTATTCCCGGATCGCGCCCTTGACCGTGATGCGGCCGATACTGC
>JARLIT010000298.1 GCA_031291575.1 Ancalomicrobiaceae bacterium | reverse complement strand
GCGCCTGGGCACCCGACTTGCGCCGATCTGCCCGCCGCGTTTTCCCCTTGCCCCTCATCCGCTCCCGGCCTATTTTTCGGCCGCTTTTGCGGCGCGGCAGGAATGCGCCGCCTATTTTCGGAGTAGCACCGATGGGTTTCCTCAGCGACAGTCTTTCGCGCATCAAGCCGTCCGCCACGATCGCCGTGACGAACAAGGCGCGCGAACTGAAAGCCGCCGGCAAGGACGTCATCGGTCTCGGTGCCGGCGAGCCGGACTTCGACACACCCGACAACATCAAGGAAGCCGCGATCAAGGCGATCCGCGACGGCAAGACCAAGTACACCGCCGTCGACGGCATCCCGGAACTGAAGGCGGCGATCGTCGCCAAGTTTGCCCGCGAGAACGGCCTGACCTACAAGCCGAGCCAGATTTCGGTCGGCGTCGGCGGCAAGCAGGTGCTCTACAACGCCCTCCTCGCCACCTTGAATCCCGGCGACGAAGTGATCATCCCGGCCCCCTATTGGGTCTCCTATCCGGACATCGTCCTCCTCGGCGGCGGCACGCCGGTGTTCATCGAGACCTCGCTCGCCACCAGCTTCAAGCTGACGGCCGAGGCGCTTGAGGCCGCGATCACGCCGAACACCAAGTGGCTGATTTTCAACTCGCCGTCGAACCCGTCGGGCGCGGCCTATTCGCGTACCGAACTGAAGGCTTTGACCGACGTGCTCGTGCGTCATCCCCATGTCTGGGTGATGACCGACGACATGTACGAACATCTCGTCTACGACGACTTCGTCTTCACCACCCCGGCCCAGGTCGAGCCCTCGCTCTATGAGCGCACGCTGACGGTGAACGGCGTGTCGAAAGCCTATTGCATGACCGGCTGGCGCATCGGCTACGGTGCCGGTCCGGAGAAGCTGATCAAGGCGATGGCGACCTTGCAGAGCCAGTCGACGTCGAACCCGACCTCGATCTCGCAATACGCCTCGGTCGAAGCGCTGAACGGCCCGCAGGACTTCATCCCGAAGAACAACGCCGTGTTCAAGCAGCGCCGCGACCTGATCGTCTCAATGCTCAACCAGGCGAACGGCCTCAAGTGCCCGACGCCTGAAGGCGCCTTCTACGTCTATCCCTCCTGCGCCGGAACGGTCGGCAAGAAGGCCCCTTCGGGCCGGGTGATCACCTCCGACGAGGATTTCGTCACCGAACTGCTCGAGACTGAGGGCGTCGCCGTGGTGCAGGGCTCGGCCTTTGGCCTCGGCCCGCACTTCCGCATCTCCTACGCGACCGCCACCTCGGCGCTCGAGGAGGCGGGCCGCCGCATCCAGCGTTTCTGCGGCAACTTGCGATAGGCAAGTCCCCAGGGACGGCCCGAAAGGGTCGTCCCCTCAGCCGTTCGCCCATCATACCGTGAGCTGTGTCGCGCCGGCACCGCACATGCGAGAAAATGCGTGCGTGCCTCTGGCGACCCGAGTTTCCATCGGGTCGCATGTTTTCAAAATCCTTTTGTTGTGTCTATGTTGGCGCCTATTTTGAACGACCATCTGCGTCGGGCGCGGGGAGGTTTGCATGGCGAACTGGTTTGTTAGTGTGAATGGTGAACAAAAAGGTCCTTATCCGACCGAACAATTGCGCCAACTGGTTGCCGACGGATTCATCTCCCGCGACGCCTACGTCTGGCGTGACGGCATGCCTCAGTGGCAACTCCTGTCGCAGGTTCGTCTGAGCGACGATCCGGCCGCTGCGCCGGCCGAGCCCGTGCGTCCCGCCGCCGCCTCCTACGGCCAGCAGCCGACTTACCAGAGCGGTCAGAGCGGCTACAATCAAGGCGCGTATCAGCAGCCGGGCGGCGGCTACCAGCAGGGCTCCTATCAGCAGGCCACCCCGCAGGCCTACGGACAGCAGGGCTACGCCGGCCCGGTGTCCGAAGCCCGCAATCGCGGCTACTTCAGCTTCCAGGGCCGCATCGGGCGGAAGACCTTCTGGCTCAGCTATGTGCTGTTGCAGACCATCATCATCATCGTCGTTGCCGCCATCGGTGGTTTCCTGGCGCAGACGATGATGTCGATCAACGATCAGGGCATGCCGGTCTTCCAGCCGCCGTTCTATGTCTTCCTGGCGATCAGCGGCATCATCTACATCTTCCTGCTGATCGGCGGTCTCGCCGGCGCAGTGAAGCGTCTGCACGACCGCGACCGGACCGGCTGGTTCATCTTCATCCAGCTGATCCCGATCGTCGGTCCGATCTGGTTCATCGTCGAAGTCGGCTTCCTGCGCGGCACGCAGGGACCGAACCGCTACGGTGTCGATCCGTTCGCCTGAGGATCAACGCTACGGCCGGGCGCTTCGGTGTCCGGCCGCGCCTGAACGGTGTCGCGCAGCGAATCACCCGTGGCTGAACCGATCGGGACGGTCATACGGTGCTGTTCGGCTGCAGACGCCGGCGGCGCATGGGTCGTTAGGGCCTCAACATGGCTGAGTGGTACATCAGCGTCGGTGGCGTGCGGCAGGGGCCCTATCCGACTGCAGAGGTCCAGCGACTGATCGCCGAGGGATCGATCCCGCCGGAGGCCCATGTCTGGCGCGATGGCATGGTCGAATGGCAGCCGCTGTCTCAGACCGAATTCGGCATTCCGCCGCTCCGCCCACCCCTGCCGCCGCCGATGCCGTATCCTGCGATGCAACTGTCTCCGCCACCGCCCCAATCGATGTATCCCTGCCGCGGCTGCGGCCGGCCGATTCATGTCACTGCGGCGGCCTGCCCGCATTGCGGCGCGGTGAACGAGCACCATCCCGACTACAGCCCGACCGACAAGCGCATCCTGATCGCCTTCGTGCTGTGCTTTTTCCTCGGCGGGCTCGGCATGCACCGCTTCTACGTCGGCAAATGGGGAACGGCGATCCTGATGATCGTGACGCTGGCCGGCCTCGGCATCTGGTGGCTGGTCGACATGATCATCATCGCCACCGGCAATTTCACCGACAGGGACGGCAACAAGATCACCGTTTGGCTGTGAG
>JARLIT010000297.1 GCA_031291575.1 Ancalomicrobiaceae bacterium | reverse complement strand
TCACCCTTGAGCAGGATCGACGCCGGCGGCAGCTCCGGCTGGTTGATGCGGTCGATCATCGTCTTGAGCGCGATCTCGGCGATCTCCCGGCACGGCTGACGGATGGTGGTGAGCGGCACGCGCAGCAGGTGGGCGTATTTCACGTCGTCGAATCCGGCGATTCGGACATCGTCGGGCACTTTGTAGCCGAGCGCCTCGAGGCTGTGCATGACCTGCGAGGCCGTCTCGTCGTTGACGCAGATGATGTTGCGCGCCCCCTGGTCCAGAAGGCCGGCGATGAAGTCCGGTATGCTCGGGACGCCCTCGTGCTCCCAGGTGGGATTGGGCGAGACGCCGGCGCTGTACAGCGCCTCGCGGTAGCCCATCAGCCGTTGGGCGTAGGTGCCGGCGGTGAATGGCGGCCACAGGAAGTCGACCCGCCGTTGGCCCTGAGCCAGGAAATGCTGGCAGAGCTTGTAGCCGGCGGCGACGTTGTCGATGCCGACGAGATCGTAGGGGCTGCGGTCGGGAAAGGTCAGGAAGTCGCTGTCCAGCAGCACCAGCTTGACGCCGACGCTGGCGAACAGTTCGGCGATCCGGCGGTTCTGCCGCTCCAGCCCGTTCTCGCGTTCCTCTGGCTGGAAGAACACACCGCTGACCCCTTGCACCACCAGCCGTTCGGCCGCTCGCATCAGCCGGTCGGCGTCGCCCGCTCCGCCGGTCAGGGGACCCGACGGCAGGCTGCCCCAGATCAGCGTCACGTCGTGCCGGGTCGACAGCTCGGCAATGCGCGCGCAGATCGGCTCGAAGATCTCGCCGCGGCCGAGGCCGGGCACGAACAGGCCGATACTCTGGCGCGCCGGCGCGAGGGTCAACGTCGCCGCCTCGGTCAGGAACGTGCCGGCACCGACCACTCGCTTGAGATGACCGGAATCGCGCAAACGATTGAGGACGCGACTGATGGTCGGCCGCGACACCCCATAGCGTTCCGCCAGCGCTCGCTCCGTCGGCAATTGCTGGCCGGCGATCCAGACACCGCGAGAAATCTGCTTCAGAATCTCTTCGTAGATCTCTTCGGCTTTCATCGAAGCAGACTCTGCAGACCGTCTGGTCGGAGGTAGTGATCAGGACGGTTGTATCGTCCCAGGCGTGCACACGCGATGTCACATGAATCCGTGCGCAAGGCAAGTGCCGTTGAGGAACGCGGCCGGACCGCCTGGATGTAGCGAACTCATCTCCCGGTATCGTTACGCAAACACCTAATGTCTCCGTGCCCGCGAACCTTGCCCGAGCCCGGCGGCGGCGGCGCGACGAATCGTCCGCCCAGCCGCCTCGTCCGTTGCCGCAAGGACGCAAACACTCCGCCGTCCCGCCGGTTCGCCAGCGCGACGGCCAGCCGGAAGACGCCCTCCGGCGCGACCCATTTTTCCGGGGAGATGATGCACGCCTCCCCGTGGCCGACGAGCGTTGATCGGCCGTTATTCGAGGTTGGTGTGGCGCGCCCGCATCTGATCGGAGGTGACGCCGAGCTTGTCGCGGAGCTGCAGCACCATCACTTCGAACAGGATGAACTCGGCCCCCTCGAACAGCGAGCCCATCGGCAGCACCGACACGGCCGGACCAGAATCGTTGGCCATGGTCTGGGCCGGTACGACGACGACATGGTCGGCGGATTTCGGCGTCGGGCCGTTCAGCTGGGCGGTGATCACCAGGATCTCGGCGCCGGCCTGCTTGGCGACGGTGATCAGCGCGTTGCCGGTGTTGAGGTTGCCTGGACCCGAGGAGACGATCAGCAGGTCGCCCTTGCCGACGGCCGGCGTCGTCATGTCGCCGACCATGGCGACGTTGAGCCCCATGTGGAAGAGGCGCATGCAGAAGCCGCGCAGCTGCAGCCCCTCGCGGCCGCAGCCGTAGAAGGCGATGCGACGCGCCCCGGCGATAACATCGAGCGCCCGGTCGACCTGAGCCTGATTGAAGCCGTTGAAGACCTTGCTCAGATCGGCGATGGCGGCGGAATAGAGATCGGTCATGTCATGTTCTCCTGTAGCCGAAATTCGAACCAGGACCCGGCCGGCGCCCTGGCGCGCCGCCTCAATCGATCGGCCGCGGCCGGTCCTTGCCGGGGCCGCCGTTGCCGTGCTCGGAGTTCACCGCCGTCGCCTTGGCCATCCGGCGTAGCTCGCCGAACCAGCTCTCGAAATGGGTGAAGACGATCAGCACCAGAATGATGGCACCCCACATGGCGGTGACGAAAAACGGATCGGCCCGCATCAGGTTGAGGCCGCTCGAGATCACCTGCAGGATCACCACGCCGGTGACCATGCTCGACAGGCGCCCGGCGCCGCCGAACGGGTCGACGCGGCCGAGGAAGCAGGCGAGGACGGTCACCAGCACGTAGGACTGGGCGTAGTTTGCCTTGACCGAGTTGAACTGCCCCATCATCACGATGCCCGTCAGCCCCGAGAAGGCGGCCGACAGAATGTACGAACCCATCAGCACCTTGTAGGCGTTGATGTTGGAGAAGCGCGCCGACACCGGGTTCGAGCCGAGCATATAGAGCTTGAAGCCGAAGGGCATGCGGCTCAGCAGCACCGACATCAGCGCGATGACGACGACCAGCATCACGAAAGGTATGGGCAGGCCGAAGACGCTGTCGTTGCCGATCGCCATCAGCGAGTCGGGGAAGTCCGAGAGTGTGTAGCCGCCGGTGAGCACGACGTTGATGCCGTCGAGCAGCATCATCACGCCGAGGGTGGCGAGGATGGCCGGCACTTCGAGATAGGCCACCAGATAGCCCATAAAGGCACCGACCAGCAGGCAGCCGGCGAAGCCGACGGCCATGGCGATGATGGTGATGGTCGCCGACGCGCTGGCGCTGTCGCCGTCGGTCATCAGCTTCAGCATCAGCGCCGTGACGATGCCAGTGAAATTGGCGGTGCTGACGATAGCCAGATTGATGCCGCCGCTCAGCATCGTCACCATCATGCCGATGGACAGGAAGGCCAGGACCGGCAGTTGGTAGAGCATCGACTCGATGTTTGACATCGTTGCGAAGCGACCGGGGTTGAGGATCGTCATCAGGATGATGATCGCCACCAGGATCACGTAGAGCGGCCCATCGACGGCGGCGCCGGGCTTGCGAGGAATTCGGATCATTGCGCAGCAGCCTCCTCGACATTGACGTTGACGCGGGCGCGCTGGGCCTTGAGTTGCTGCCAAGCGCTGATGCTGATGCCGGCGGTGATGGCGATGCCGACGCTGACGTCGTACCAGTAGGACGAGATGTTGAGCAGCACGAGGCCGTTGCGCAGAATGGCGAACAGCAGCACGCCGAGGAACGTGCCGGTGATCGTGCCCTTGCCGCCGAACAGGCTGGCGCCGCCGAGCACCACCGCCGCGATGATTTCGAGTTCCTTGCCGACGATGCTGTTGGGGATGGCCGACAGCACGATGGTGGTGTGGGCGATCGCCGCGACGCCGGAGAGCAGGCCGACGAAGGCGAAGACGAACACCCGGACCCAGAGGGTATTGATGCCGATGCGCTGGGCGGCGATCTCGTTGCCACCCATGGCGAAGATCGCCCGGCCGAGGAAGGTGCGCGTCAGGATGAACCAGCCGAGCACCAGCGTCGCCAGCCACATCAGTGGGATCAGCGAGATGCCCCAGGTGCCGCCGGCTGCGTCGGCGAAGCTGACGAGCTGGAATTCGGCGAAGCGCTTGAACATCGGATGGACGATGAAGATGACGCTGCCGCCGGTGAGCACGTAGAGCATGCCGTAGTAGAGGTTGGCCGTGGCGATCGAGACGATGATCGTGGTCACCCGGAAATAGTGGATGACGAAGCCGTTGACCGCGCCCATGGCGGCGCCCATCAGGCAGGCGAGCAGCAGCGCGATGACGATGTTGCCGCCGAAGGCCAGCGTGATCAGCACCACGACGTACTCGACCACCTGGGCGATGGCGGTGAACGACAAGTCGGGGGTACCGCCGAGGATCAACACGAACAGCACGCCGACCGCCATGATGCCGTTTACCGAGGCCGTCTTCAGGAAGCCGAGGATGTTCTGGGGCGACAGGAACGCTGGGTTGATGGCGGTGATCAGCATGCACAGTACCAGGATCAGCACTGCCAGATAGAATTCGTTCCGCTTCAATAGTGCTTTCACGGCATAACCTCCCAGACTGCCGCTGTGCGCCGATACCGGACCGCTCATCAGCCGATCTCCACCATGCGCTGGATCTCGTCGGTGCCCACCGCTTCGGCGTTGACCTCGGAGCGGAGGCGGCCGTTGCGCATGATCAGGACGCGGTTGCTGTTGATGGCGACCTCGGGGACCTCGTCGGAGATCAGGATCACGCCGGTGCCGCGAGCGGCATAGTCGCGCACGATCTGGTGGATGCTGCTCTTGGCGGCGATGTCGACGCCGACGGTCGGACCGTCGAGGATCAGCACCTTCGGTTCCGTTGCCAGCCACTTGCCGATGACGACCCGCTGCTGGTTGCCGCCCGACAGTGTCTGCACCGCGACGTCGGCATTGGCGACCTTGATGGCCAGCGACCTGACCCAGGTGTCGATGAGACCGGTGCGCCTGCCACGGTCGATCATCCCCCAGGCGTTGGCGCATTTGTCGATCATCGCCATGGCGATGTTGTCGCCGACCGACCGCTTCAGCACCAGACCCTGCGTCAGGCGATTTTCCGGCACGTAGGCGAAGCCGGCCTCGACGGCGTCCTGCACCGAGCCGATGCGCCGCTCCTGGCCGTCGACGGTGATGGTGCCGCTGTCGGCCGGGCTGATGCCGAACAGCGCCAGCGCCAGTTCGGTGCGGCCAGCGCCGATCAGCCCGGCGATGCCGAGGATCTCGCCCTCGTAGAGGTCGAAGGAGATGTCGGCGAAATTGTGCTTCTTGGAGAGGTTGCGCACCTCAAGCAGCTTCTTGCGCGGCTGGGCCGGCAGATGGAAGCGGGTATGCACCACCGCCTTGCCGGTGATCATCTCGGTCAGCTTCTCGAGGTTGGTCTCGGCGCGCGGCACGGTGCCGACGGTGCAGCCGTCGCGCAGGCCGGTGACGCGGTCGGCGATGGCCAGCACCTCGTTAAGCTTGTGGCTGATGAACAGGACGGCGATGCCATTGGCCTGCATGTCACGGACGACCTTCAGGAGATTGTCGATCTCCGCCTTGGTCAGCGAGGACGTCGGCTCGTCGAGCACCAGCAGCTTGAGGTCGCTGGTGAAGGCGCGACAGATGGCCACCATCTGCTGCAGGCCGACCGGCAGATCGCCGACGATCTTGTCGAGGTCGATGTCGATCTTGACGCGCGCCATGGCTGCGCGGGCGATCGCCCGGATCTCCGACCAGCGGATCAGCTTGCGGCCGATCATGGCGATTTGCGAAATGGCGATGTTCTCGGCGACGGAGAGGTTGGGTAGCAGCGACAGGTCCTGGTAGATGACCTGGATGCCGCGGTGGATCATCTCGTTGGGCGTCGCGTGCGTGATGCCGACGCCGTCGATCAGCAGTTCGCCGCTGTCGGCCGGCTGGACGCCGGAAATGATCTTGATGAGCGTCGACTTGCCGGACCCGTTCTCGCCGACCAGACAGTGCACCTCTCCGGCTCTGACCGAGAAGTCCACACCTTTCAGGGCGCGAACGCCGACGAAACTCTTGTAGATGTTACGGAGTTGCAAGAAGTTGCTCATCCCGCGCGCCTCTCCCGGAAGTGTAGCAGATCGGACCCGGCCGGACGCATCGAGATGGGATTCGCCGGAGCCGCGCGAGGCGGCACCGGCGAACGGGCGTCGGACGGGCGTCGGACGGGCGTCAGAAGCCGTTATGCTCGTCGACGTTGGCCTTGGTGACGATCAGCGGGCGATCGTAGACCAGGGTGTTCTTATCGATGGCGAGCGGCTTGCCGAGCTTGGGAATGTTGAGATCGGCGTTGATCGTGCCCTTCTTGCCGTCGAGCACCAGCTTGGCGAGGTAGACCATGGCGTAGGCGGCTTCGCCCGGATCCCACAGGATGACGGCGCTCATCGAGCCGTCCTTGAGATACTGGGAGGCCTGGTTCGGCGAAGTGGTGCCGACGACCGCGACCTTGCCGTTCAGCGACTTCTCGCCGACCGCCTGTGACGCGCCGGGGGCGCCCTGGCTGCCGAAGCACAGGAAGCCCTTGACCGTCGGATGGGCGGTGAGGATGTCGAGCGCCGTCTGGCGGGCGGCACTCTGGTCCTCGGACACCGGATACCGGTCGGCAAGCAGCTTGAGCTTGGGATACTTCTCCTTGGCTTGGGCTAAGGCGGCGTCGGCCCAGATGTTGTGGGCGGGCACCGTCAGCGAACCGACGTAGATCACGAAGTCGCCGCCGTCCGGTCCGATCGCCTCGGCCAGAACGTCCATCGACTTGCGGCCGAAGGCCTTGTTGTCGATCATTTCGACGTCGAAGTCGGCATTGCGCTGCTGCGGCGATTCATGGGTGAGCGTGACGATCTTGCGGTCCTGGGCCCGCTTGAACACCGGCACCAGCGACTGAGCGTCGTTCGGGACGACCAGCAGGGCGTTGATGCCTTGGTTGATGGCGTCCTCGATGAGGCGAGCCTGCGCCGCCTCGTCGGCCGAACTTGGTGCCTGCTGGTAGGCCTTGACGCCGAAATCCTTGGCCGCGTCGAGAAGACCTTTCTCGAATTGGTTAAACCAGGGCGACCGAAGCTTGGGAATGGCGGCCATGGTGTAGGTCTCGGCGGCACTGGCCGCTCCGACGGAGAATCCCAAACCGCCCATCGCCACCAAGGTTCCGGCAGCGCCGGCCAAGCTGAGTACGTCTCTCCTCCGCATTGTCTTGTCCTCCTTCAAAGTGACATGACTTATTTGATTTTCACTGATCTATCGGCCTGTTCCTCAAGCCGGATACCGGCGCAACGGTTCACGGATCTTGCCGTTGTTACCGAGTTCGATGACGTAGCCGAGGGTCTTCTCGGTATCGAGATAGTAGAACTCGTCCTCGTCGAACTTGCCGCTCTGAATGATCTTGAAGCCCCGCTTGGTGTAATCGGCGAGCGCCTTGGCGCAGTCGGTGTAGTAGAGCTTCAGGTGATGGAGCCCTTCACCGTGCTTGTCGAGGAAGTCGTCGTAGATGCTGCGGCCGGTACCTGGCTGGATCAGTTCGAATTGGATGCCGTCGCGCCAGGTTACGGCGAGCCAGTAGGCATGATCCGACGGTTTGCCGTTGACTTCCGAGTCGCGCACGTCCGGCGGCGCGAACTTGTAGACGTTCCACGGCCCCATACCGAGGGTCTCGTGGTAGGCCTTCATGGCTTCATCGAGATTGCGGACAACATGCGCGATCTGGATGACAGAGCCATCTTTCATAGCGATCCTCCTTAGCCATCGATGTCAAAGCGCTTGGCGTGGCCCACGCAACATCGACGGCGCGACCGCAGTCGCCCCCTGGTGGCCATGTGAACCGCACCGAGTTCCGAAGAGCCAACACCGGTTCGATGTCGCTTCGAACAATGCGACCGGCCGCGCCGATCACGACCCGCCAGCGACCGACAACACCGATCAGTGCCGATGTCGATCGATATCGGTATAGCCAATGTGCATTGCGTGGCAGTTTTTTAGGACAATGGTTTAGCCTAGTCAACGGATTTTGTTGCCATATTGGTAAAATCACGTGGCGTGTTGCTGAGTTCCGCCGTGCAGCCACCGGCGTCGGCATGGGTCGGAACGGAACGCGTCCACATGACGGACGCAGCAACTGCGGCGCGCGAGCAGATCGACGTGGAGATGGTACGCCAGCGCTCCTATGCGCAAATCCCCATGGGTCGATACGGCGAACCAGAGGAGGTGGCTGCCGTGGCCGCTTTTCTGTGCAGGAAACGCCGCGGCATCATCAAATCTGCGTCGGACCCATGCTTCGACGCCGGCCCACAACCATGAAAACAGACATTCGAGCGAGCTGACGAAGCTGCGCCTATGCGCCAACACCGGACGGTGGGAAAGGCAAGTCGCCGGAGCTCGCTGCGCCGGGAGATGCCATCTTGCTATAAGCGGGATTAGCTATTAAATGATATTTATCATGAGATAGGCAATACTGGATGGCGAGGGGATCTTTGACCGAGGAACAGGCCGACACGCTCTATGAGCTGGCCGATCTCATTCATGCGCTCGCGCGGCAGCTGGGGGGGCCCGCTGACCTCAGGCCGGGACCCTGCACGCCGGTCGAGATCAGCGTGATGCGGTTCATTTCGAAAAACCCGGGCACGTCGGCGCGGCTGGCCGCCAGTGCCACACTGCTTCCATCCAGCAACTTCAGTCGGATCATCAAGGGGCTGATTGCCAAGGGGCTTTTGCTGCGGAAAGCGGATGAGCGGGATGCGCGCGGCGTTCGCCTGTACCCGACCCAGATGGCTATAGCGAACAGAGAGCGCATGCGCGAGCAGTGGAGCCAAGTCCTCGCCGGCACAACCGCGGACCTGGCGGCGGTCGAGCTGGTCAACGCCACTCTCCGGCGCATCGAGTCCGAGCTCGTCGCGCGGGGGCGAGCCCCGAACCGAGCGGCGGATCAGTAAGTCCGTCCGCCCCCCCCGATCGCGCAGACCGAACACGGAGCAGGCCAGGTGCACCCAGACCTCTTTTCGGCGACCTGTACCACTGGACTTCAGTCTTCGATCCGTGGCCTTCACGCGATGCCGACGGCTCCGCTGCCCTTCCTCAGTGGTGTCGTGGTGCGATCCTTCGTGCTTGAGCGCGCCCTGGGCAACGTCATCATTTATCACTCGCCCGGCATCACCGCCGCGGCGCGCGACATTCTGGCGCTGGGGCGGCCGGACCGGCTACTGGTCAACCACTGGCACGAATCCATGTACGCCGCGCCGGATCTGGATGTGCCCATCTTCGTGCACGAAAACGATCGGGCGCAGACGCGGTTGCCCATCGCCGGCACGTTCTCGAAGCGCGAGAAGATCGCCGACGATCTCGAGGTGATCCCCGCTCCTGGGCACACTCCCGGAACCACCATGGTCCTGTGGGACAATGGCGAGCACCGTCTGCTGTTTCCCGGCGATTCGATCTGGGTCCAGGGTGGGGAGTGGAAGGCTGTGCTGCTCGCTGAGAGCGACCGCAAGGTCTATCTCGCCAGCCTTTCGATGCTGATGGATCTGGATTTCGACATCCTTGTGCCCTGGGGGAGTGAGGAGGGGCAGCCCTACGGCTACGGCGTCACCCACGCTCAGGCACAGGCGAACCTTGGACGGATCGTCGATCGCCTCCGGGCTGGAGAGAACGCGTAGGTGC
>JARLIT010000296.1 GCA_031291575.1 Ancalomicrobiaceae bacterium | reverse complement strand
TCCCATGTCCTTACCCGCCGCCGATCCCGTCTCCCGCCGCCGCACGTTCGCGATCATCTCGCATCCGGACGCCGGCAAGACGACCTTGACCGAAAAGCTGCTTCTATTTGGCGGCGCCATTCAGCTCGCCGGCCAGGTCAGGGCCAAGGGTGACCGGCGGCAAACCCGCTCGGACTGGATGGGCATCGAGCGCGAGCGCGGCATTTCCGTCGTCACCTCGGTGATGACCTTCGAATACGGCGACTGCGTCTACAACCTTCTCGATACGCCTGGCCACGAGGACTTTTCCGAGGATACCTATCGCACGCTGACGGCGGTGGACGCGGCGGTGATGGTGCTCGATGCGGCCAAGGGGGTGGAGGCGCGCACCCTGAAGCTGGTCGAGGTCTGCCGTCTGCGCGACATCCCGATCGTCACCTTCGTCAACAAGCTTGACCGCGAAGCGATGGACCCGCTCGACCTCCTCGACAACATCGAGAAGGCGCTGGCGCTCGATACCACACCGATGACCTGGCCGATCGGGCGCGGCCGGGCCTTTGCCGGCTCGTATGATATGGCCAACAACTCGATCCGCCTCAGGGACGCGGAAGAGGCGATCCCAGTCAACGGGCCGGAGGATTCGCGCATTGAGGCGTTGCTGCCGCCATACGACTACAAGCAATTCCAGGAAGAACTGATGCTGGCTCAGGGCGCGGCGCGGCCGTTCGTGCGCCAGTCGTTCCTCGAAGGCCACCTGACCCCGGTCTATTTCGGCTCGGCGCTGAAGGATATGGGGGTGAAGGACCTGATCGACGCGCTCGGCCGCTTGGCGCCCTCCCCACGCGAGCAGCAGGCGGACAGCCGAGTGGTCAAGGCCGACGAACCGAAGCTGACCGGCTTCGTCTTCAAGATCCAAGCGAACATGGATCCCAACCACCGTGACCGCATCGCCTTCATGCGCGTCTGTTCGGGCAAGCTCACGCGCGGGATGCGGGTGAAACTCGTCCGCACCGGCAAGACCATCGGTTTGACGGCGCCGCAGTTCTTCTTTGCCCAGGACCGCTCGATCGTCGACGAGGCGTTTGCCGGTGACATCGTCGGCATCCCGAACCACGGTACGCTCAGGATCGGTGACACGCTGACCGAGGGTGAGGACATCGTGTTTCGCGGCGTGCCGTCGTTCGCGCCGGAAATCCTCAGGCGCGTGCGTGTCTCCGACGCGATGAAGGCCAAGAAGTTGAAGGAAGCCTTGCAGCAGATGGCCGAGGAAGGCGTCGTGCAGGTGTTCCAGCCGTTCGACGGGTCGCAGCCCATCGTCGGGGTCGTCGGCTCGTTGCAGCTCGATGTGTTGAAGGAGCGGATGAAGGTCGAATACGGGCTCGAAATCGAGTTCGAGGTGAGCCGCTTCTCCGTCTGCCGGTGGGTGGCGACCGAGGAGCCGCACAAACTCGACGAGTTCGCCCGACGCGATACCTCTGCCATGGCGCATGATCTCGACGGCGATCCGGTCTATCTGGCGACGTCTGCCTTCTCGCTGAAATACGAGGAGGACCGCTGGACGATGCTGAGGTTCTCAGACGTCAAGGATTATCAGAAGGTTCACGCTGCCTGACAGGCCGCGGCCCGGATCGACGGGCGCCCTTCGCCTTGGTTGCGTTGATCCGGTTAGGACACGCTGGCATGGCTCGGGTGGTTGCCGGATCAAAGAGCGGGATCAGCCGTTGGTCGGACGCCGTTCGGTTACCGGGGCTGCCGGCTTTTCGACAGCGCGGCGCGGAGCCGCAATGGGCGCGTAGCCCATAGAGGTCAACGCCAGCGACGAGACGTAGCCGACCTGCAACAGGACGACGGCGATGCCGGCCGAAATCGCGGCTGCTCCGACCGTCGTCTGGCCGGTCAGGGCTTCGACGGCGAAGAACAGTATGGCTGCCGCCGCCGAGATTGCCACCGCCTTGACGTTGAAGCGCAATCCGATGAGCGAGCCGGCCAGGAAGGAGATTGCCGCGGTCAACAGCATCATGCGGGGCCCTCGGGTTCCGTCGATACGCGCTACGCAATCGACTCGTACAGCGAGTAGGCTAGACGCAAATAATTAATGGAAACTCAACTTTTGGCCTAGCAGTAAATGACTGTGTCAACAGCGTAGTTGCGGCAGCCGATCGCCGCAGCGGCGTACTCGCGCTGCGGCGGTGAACGAGCTTCACAGGTCGGCGACGGGCCAGTCAGGGGCCAACCGGTCGATGGTCTGTCCCGCGCAGACGCCGCGATCGGGGACGATCGACCCGGTCGTCAGGGCCATGTCGAGCTTCAGGCGGCCGAAAACCTGGCTGAAATGCGCCGAGGCTGGCGTCGCCAGCATCAGAGCGAGTGTCAGAAGGGCCAGACTTGTCAGGCAGGTGCGCATGTGCGGCTCCAATCGTGATTGGGGCCGATCTTGTGCCGGCAAGGGTAACGATCGGTGACCCGGAGCCGGCGAAAGGTCGTTAACGCGCCGAAAGGTTGACGATATCGATGCGGGATCGATCGAATTCGACGGAACCTGGATTGCCCGCGTGCCGGCCGTCGGCCGCTATCGATAGTGCAGGCCCTCGACCGGCATCGGCTCGATGGCGGCGTCGTTACCCGGCAACAGGAAGACGTGCGAGGAGTGCTCCTGCTTCAGCTTCGATCCAAGCCGCACGACGAGGTTCGTATCAGCTTTCCGGCGGGCCGGCCCGTCGCTGGGCCGTCAGGCCACCGGCCCGGTCAGACGACGGTTGCTGCCGCGAAGCGATCCGTCGCCTCGATCAGGCGATGGCGGATGCCGGGCTCGGAATAGGCGTGGCCGGCATCCTCGACCATCTGGAGTTCGGCCGCGGTCCAGATGCGCGACAGGTCGAAGGCCGAGACCGGCGGGCAAGCCATATCGTAGCGGCCTTGGACGATGACGCCGGGGATGCCATTCAGCTTCACGGCGTCGCGCAGCAACTGCCCCTCCTCGAGCCAGCCGCCATGCACGAAATAGTGGTTTTCGATGCGAGCGAAGGCATGGGCGAAATGGGCGTCGCCATGGGCTTCTGAAAAACTGGCGTCGGGCAACAGCGTGATGGTCTCGCCCTCCCACAGGCTCCAGGCGAGCGCCGGCGGCAGGCGCGTCGCATCGTCGGCAGACGTCAGGCGGCGGTTGTAGGCCGACATCAAGTCGCCGCGCTCGGGCGCGGGGATGGCGTCGACGAAGCCCTGCCATTTCTCGGGGAAGAACCACGACGCACCCCGCTGGTAGTACCATTCGAGCTCGAAGCGGCGCAGTGTGAAGATGCCGCGCAGGATCAAGGCTGAGACGCGCTCGGGATGGGTTTCGGCGTAGGCCAGGGCGAGAGTCGAGCCCCAGGAACCGCCGAATACCAGCCATTTCTCCGCACCCGCCATGCGGCGCAGGCGCTCGATGTCGGCGACAAGGTGCCAAGTCGTATTGTTGTCGAGCGAGGCGTGCGGGCGCGAGCGGCCGCAGCCGCGCTGGTCGAACACGGTGACGTCGTAGCGCCGGGGATCGAACAGGCGGCGATGGTCGGGGCCGGATCCCCCGCCCGGGCCGCCGTGCAGGAAGACGGCGGGCTTTGCTCCCGGTGTGCCAACGCGCTCCCAGTAGATGGAATGGCCGTCGCCCGTGTCCAGATAGCCGGAGGCAAACGGCTCGATCGGCGGATAAAGGTCACGGCGCGGTGTGCCGTCGGCTTCGGTCGACCGGTCGAAGGGCATGTCGGGAAACTCCGGGAGTGATTGGCGGGGCGCTGATTGTGGCGTCGGCACAGCCCGCTGTCCACGCTTTGGTGATGCGTTTCGCTGGAAGGCTGGGGCGCGCATCACGCAGGTCGTCGGGCCGGCGTGCACGATAGGTCCGGATCAGCCTCAGCATCGGCATGGCGGTGCCGGTGATCCGACGGCCGGAGGTCCCGATGGCGACTGCACAAAACAGATGCGCCGACCGGACGCTTTGGTCCGGTCGGCGCGAGGACTGCGGAAGGAATTGGCGGCGATCAGATCAGTCGAACACTGCCGAAGTGACGTCCTTCTGACGATCGTACTTGATGGTGATCTTCTCGACCTTGCAGAGATCGATGTCGCCCCAGATTGCACTGGAGCCGTCATCGGTATAGACGACCTTCAGATCCCATTTGCACGTCGTATTGGCGCGGTGGAACTTGATGTCCCACTTGTCGCCGTCGGCGAACGTGTCCTTGCCGAGCACGTCTTCTTCCCAATCGTCGGTCTTGCTGGGGGAGACGAAGACCTGCTTGATTTCGTAGCCAGTCTTGTTGACAAGGGCGAAGTCTTGCTTGGCTTCTGCTGCAATGACTGCCGGCGCGGCTGTCAAGAGAGTGCTGCCGACAACGGCCAGGGCGAGGATGAACTTTTTCATGAAAACTCCTTAGGTCGGGAATGGTGTCATTCCCGATCCGATTTTACGGTGCGGCTTGTACGCCTACCGTCATATACGTATCAGAGGGCTTCCGTCGAGGTGATCTCGATGCCGAAGCCTTCAAGGCCGATGTAGCGGCGCGGCTTCGACGAGATCAGCTTGATCGAGGCGACACCCAGTTCCTTGAGGATCTGCGCTCCGAGCCCGATTTCGCGCCAGTTCTCGGACCGGACGTTCGCGGAGGAGTGAGCCTCGCCCTCGGCCGAAGCGAGCGTTTCCGGGCTGACCGTTCCGCCGGTCCCTGCCGCCTTGGGGCGCAGGCTCGACGACGTCACGCCGACCGACCCTTCGCGCAAGTAGACGATGACGCCACGCCCGGACTGTCCGAAGCGGTCGACCAGTTTCTGGATCGGCGGTTCCTTGCCGAAGACGTCGGAGACGACGCTCTCGAGATGCAGGCGCACCGGCACGTCGCGGCCGTCGCGAATATCGCCGAAGACGACGGCCAGATGGTGCATGGGATCGAAGGGGGTGGAAAACACGAAGGCCTTGGCGCGGCCGCCGGCGGTCATCACCTCGAATTCGTCGACGCGGTTGATCAGCCGCTCGGTCCTCTGGCGATAGGCGATCAGCTCGGCGATGGAGACGATCGGCAGCCCATGCTCGGCGGCGAAGGCGGTGACGTCTGGGCCGCGCTTGACCGTGCCGTTGTCGTTGACGAGTTCGGAGAGAACGCCGACCTGCGACAGGCCGGCGAGCCGGCAGAGGTCGATGGCGGCCTCGGTGTGGCCGGAGCGGGTCAGGACGCCGCCGTCGCGGGCGATCAGCGGGAAGACGTGGCCCGGGCGGACGAAATCGGCCGAGCCGACATTAGGGTTGGTCAGCGCTCTGACCGTCTGGCAGCGTTCCTCGGCCGAGATACCGGTGGTCATGCCATGGCGATAGTCGATCGACACGGTGAAGGCGGTCTGCAGCGGCGCGTCGTTGGAGGCAACCATCGGCGTCAGCGCCAGATGGCGGGCATGCTCGCGGGTGATCGGCGTGCAGACGATGCCGGAGGTGTGGCGGACGAAGAAGGCCAGCTTTTCCGGTGTGGCGTGCACCGCCGCCATGATCAGATCGCCCTCGTTCTCGCGGTCGTCGTCATCGGTGACGACGACAATTTCCCCGCGCTCGAAGGCCCTGATCGCCTCGGCTACTCTCGATTGCGACATGGCATGGTCCTTGGAATGGGCGGCCTCGGAGGCAAGGCCGAGAAAATCGTTGGGCGTCACTTCGCCGTCGGTGGCCGCAATGATGCGTCCCGCCGTCTCCCGGCTGATCCAAGCGCCGCCGTCGTTGCAGAGCTGCGTGATGGCGGCCGGCGACAGTCCGACGCGCCGGGCAAAGCCCGAGCGGGTTTCATTTTGCCGGAAAAGCCACTCGTCGAGACGCATGCCATCTATCTAGGACATCCGGCATTCGTTCGCAATGAATGTGGTCCTGAAATTTCAGTGATACTGAAAATTGAATTTCCCGGCGGTCGAGAAGAGGCCGTCGGCAGCCAGGAGTGGGCGGTGCATGAAGGGTTATGGGAAGACCTCAATCCGCCCTTCGTGCTTCGAGGCCGACCTGCGGCCGGCGCCTCAGCATGAAGGGCTCCCGGGGTCACCTGATCCCGGCGCGCATGAACGACTGCACGAACTGGCGCTGGAAAATGAGGAAGCCGATGAGGAGCGGTCCCGACGTCATCAGCGTTGCCGCCGTAATGATCGACCAGTCGACGCCCTGGTCGGGGGTGGCGAACACCTGCAGACCGACGGTGACCGGGCGCGTCTCCACCGAATTGGTGATGATCAGCGGCCAGAGGAAGTTGTTCCAGTGAAAGCTGACCGAGACGAGGCCGTAGGCGAGATAGACCGGTCGGGCGAGCGGGATGTAGACGCGCCACAAGACGCCAAGAGCCGAACAGCCCTCGATGCGGGCGGCTTCGTCCAATTCGGGCGGGACCTGCTTGAAGGTCTGGCGCAGGAGGAAGATGCCGAAGGCCGACGCCATATGGGGCAGCGCCATGGACGCGATGGTATCGACGAGGCCGAGCGTGTGCATGGTCGAATAGTTGGCGACCAGCAGCATGTCGGGCGAAATCAGCAGCTGCACCAGCACCAGGGCGAACAGCACGTCGCGGCCGAAGAAGGCGTAGCGGGCGAAGGCGAAAGCCGCCAGCGTCGAGAGGATCAGCTGCCCGATCAGCACCATTGTGACCAGAAGCACGGTGTTGAGGAAGTAGCGGGCAAACGGCGCCGCGTTCCAGGCCTTGACGAAATTCTCCAGCGTCAGCGGCGCTGTGAGATCGAAATGCGCCGAATAGGCGGCCGGATGGAAGGCGCTCCATACGGCATAGAGCAAGGGCGAGATCCAGAGGACCCCGAGCAGCCAGGCGCCGAGCGTCTCGATCAGCGCTCCGACGCGGGTCTCGGCCGGAATGGGGAGGGTCGTGGAGGCGGCTGTCATCGATAATGCACCCGCCGATCGAGGAAGAAGAACTGGAGCAGTGCGGCGGCTGCCAGACCGGCCAGGAGCACGATCGTCAGCGCGGCGGCATAGCCCTGATCCCAGAACGAAAAGCCGACCAGATAGATATGATAGAGGAGCACGGTGGTGGCGTTGTCCGGGCCGCCGCCGGTCAACACGAAGATGTGGTCGACGGTACGGAAGGCGTTGATCACGGCGTTGATCAGGATGAATAGGGTGGTCGGCGTCAACAGCGGCAGGATCACGCGGTGCAAGATCTGCCAGCGGCCGGCGCCTTCGATTGCCGCCGCCTCGACGAGGTCGGGCGGAATGGTCTGCAGCGCGGCCAGATAGAAGATCATGAAGAAGCCGGCCTCCTTCCACACCGCGACGACGATGACGCACCACAGGGCGGTCTGTTGCAGGCCGAGGAAGTTCGGCGCCTTCAGGCCGACCAGCTCGAGGATCTGGTCGATGGCGCCGTAGTTGGGGTTGAAGAAGAACAGCCAGATGTTGGCGACGGCGACCATCGGCAGCACGGTCGGGGTGAAGAAGGCCATGCGCATCAGCGCCCGGCCGGGGATGCGGCCGTTGACGATGAGGGCCATCGTGAGTGCCAGCACAATCGCCGCCGGAATCGTCGCGCCGGCGTAAATCAGATTGTTGGTCAGCGCCTTCCAGAACACGGGGTCGGCGACCATGGCATCGTAGTTGTCGAGCCCAACGAAATGCGACGGCCGGTTCTTCTTGGGCGTCGAGAAGAAGCTGTCGATCAGCGTGACGATGACCGGGTAGTGAGTGAACAGCACGAGCAGCAGCATGGCCGGCAGGGCCAGAAGCCAAGCATGCAGAGTGGTGAAGCGGCCGTGCATGTCGGGCAAGTGCTCCGGAGTGGGGCGTCAATTCAGCCCTGATCGGGCGACAAAGGTCGAAGCCATCCGATTTCGACATTGCGAGCGAAGCGAAGCAATCCAGAGTCTTCTCGCTGTTGTCTGGATTGCTTCGCTTCGCCCGCAATGACGGGGATGGGTGCGGCTGATGCCAGTCGCCCCTTCGCGGTTTGAGGTTCGCTGTCGCTCGCACCTCACCGTGAGGGGGCCAAGTCCGAGGTCGTGGTGCCTAGGCCTTCATGGTGAGGTGCCCGGCAACGCCGGGCCTCGAACCACCAAGGCCCTGACCTCCCTCGCGCTCAGCGATAGTCCTTGAGGATGCGGTCGGCTTCCTTCTGGGCGTCGTCGAGGGCGGCCTTCGGGGTCTTGGAGCCGGTCATGGCGGCACCGAGGGCGTCGTTCGCCGCCTTGGTGACGCGCTGGTTGTCGTGCGCGGTCAATTCGGAGACGGCGTACTGCAGCTGATCGCGGGCGACGGCGGCCTGCGGCACCTTGGCAACGTAGTCCTTCATCGCCTGCGTTTCCCAGGCAGCCGGCGAGGGGGCGACGTAACCGGTCTTGATCGACCAGTCGGCGGCACGCTCCGGCGTCGTCATGAACTTGACGAACTCGAAGGTGGCCTTCTGCTTTTCAGGGGAAAGACCCTTGAAGATGTAGAAGTTGCCGCCGCCGGTCGGCGCCCCCCAATGCGCCTTGGCCGGCAGGAAGCCGACGCCGAAGGGGAACTTGGCATTGGTGCGCACGTTGGTGAGCGAGCCGGTGGTGTGCCACATCATGGCGACCTTGCCTTCGACGAAGTCCTTGGGCGTCGAGCCCCAGTCGGTCAGGCCCTTCGGCTGCACGCCGGCCGTCGACAGGCCGACGAGATAGTCGAGCGCGTCGACCGCCTTAGGATCGTTGAAGTCGGTCTTGTTGCCATCCCCATTGATCAGCTTGACGTCGTTGGTTGTGGTGAGGCCGGTCCACAGCCAGACACCGTTGCCGTTGGTCGGGATCTGGATGCCCCATTGGGTGACATTGCCGGAAGCGTCCTTCTTGGTCAGCTTCTTGGCGAACTCCAGCTGCTCGGCCCAGTTGGCCGGCGCCTTGTCGGGATCGAGGCCGGCTTCCTTGAAGGCGCCCTTGTTCCAGTACAAGACCGGGGTCGAGCGCTGGAACGGCGCGGCGACGATCCTGCCCTTCACCCGGGCGTTTTCGAGATAGGCCGGATAGAAGCCGTTGAGCCAAGCCTTGTCTTCAGGCGTGGTAGCGAGGTCCTCGATCGGCACGACGACGTCCTCGTCGGTCAGCGTGTAGAGGTCGGCCGCCAGCAGGATGGCGCATTCGGGCGCATCGCCGCCCTTGACCGCCGTCAGCGCCTTGCCGATCGTCTGGATGTAGTCGCCGGTGTAGATCGGCTTCACCTTGATGCCGGGGTGCGAGGCCTCGAACTCCTGGGCGTAGCCGTCGATGATCTTGGTGAGCGGGCCGTTGACGGCGATCGGGTAGAAGAAGCGGATCTCGACGTCGGCATGGGCGATGCCGGCGCTGAGGCCGAGAGTGCCAATGGCCCCGAGGGCTCCGGCCAGGAAGCGACGGGATGCGGTCATTGAAGTCATCCGGGTCTCCGTTCGAGAAGGCATGGGGTTGCAACGATAGGGTGATCGGGCCCGCCCGATCGGATCAGGCGTGTTCGAAGCGGCGGACGGCGTGGCGACGCTCGCCGCGGATGTCGAAATGGTGTTCGGCCGCGTCGTCCCAGCTGAGGCCGGCCGGGTCGCCGCGCTTCAGACGGGAGGCTCCGGGGACGCGGGCGACGAGGGTGAGGCCCTGCCAGTCGACAGAGACCCGCGTGTCGGCTCCGAGGTACTCGATCGCGGCGACGGTGCCGGAGAGGCGGCCACCGCTCGCCGTGATGCTGAGATCCTCGGCCCGGATGCCGACGGTACCCGTCTCGTCGGGGGCGGGAATGAAGTTCATCGGCGGCAACCCGACGAACCGGGCGGTGAACGTGGTGCGCGGCCGGACGTAGAGGTCGGCCGGCGTGCCGTCCTGTTCGATGCGGCCGTCCTTCATCAGGATGACGCGGTCGGCCATGGTCATCGCCTCGATCTGGTCGTGCGTCACGTAGAGCATGGTCATGCCGAGCCGCTGCTGCAGCTCGCGGATTTCGACACGCATCTCGTGGCGCAGCTTGGCGTCGAGGTTGGACAAGGGCTCGTCCATCAGGCAGACCGGCCGCTCGGAGATGATGGCGCGAGCAAGTGCGACGCGCTGGCGCTGACCGCCGGACAATTCGGCCGGCCTGCGGGCGAGATAGGGTGTCAGGCCGACGATGTCGGCGACGCGGGCGAGGCGCGCCAGGCGCTCTTGCTTGCCGACCCCGCGTACCTCGAGCCCGAAGACGATGTTGCGGGCGACGTCCAGATGCGGGAACACCGCGTAGGACTGGAACACCATGGAGATCTGGCGCTGCGACGGCCCTGCCTGCGTGACGTCGCGGCCGTGGATGGAGATCGCGCCGGTGCTCGGCTGTTCGAGGCCGGCGATCAGCCTGAGCGTGGTCGACTTGCCGCAGCCTGACGGGCCCAGGAGCACGACGAATTCGCCCGAGGCGACGGTGAAGCTGACGTCGTCGACAGCCTTGTGCGGCCCGAAGGCTTTCGACAGGTTGGAGACCGCGATCTCAGACACTAGGCCGGACCTCGCCGAGGAAGGATGGATCGATGGACGATGAGCGGCCGTCCGGGCGCGAGGCACCGGCGGTCCGAGCCTTAGGCCTACGATGGCTCCATGACGGTCATGTGTCACATGCGACGGCAGGGACGACGCCCGCAGCAGCTCCGGCTCTGCCGCAGGCCGGGCTCGGCGGGCTCACGCGGCTTCGGGCTATTCCCGCTCAGAAGTCAGGGAGGGTCTGCTGCCACAGTCCGAGCCCCTTTGCGCGGGCGTCGGCCTCTATCGCCTTCAGCTCAGCGTCGGCGAGCGCATCGGCTGTCGCCCAACCCTCGCCGACCATTTGGCGGGCGAGGTCCTTGCCGCGGCTGGCACAGTCGGCGAGCATGATGTCGGCGCCGCGGGCACTGTGCGAGCGGCAGACCAGCGCTTTGCCGCCGATCTTGGAGATGAAGACGGCCGTTGCGCGCATGCCGCAGGCCCAGCGGCCGCCGGACGGCAGCTCGCAGATCCGGTTGCGCGGCGGCAGTTCAATGCCGTAGATGCGGATGAACAGTCCGTCGGCAGAGAAACTGCCGTCTGGGCGAAGGCGGATGGGTCGGTCGGCCATCAGCGTCAGCCGGTCCTGGGGGGATCCGACTATCTCGATGCGCTCGCGGTGGTCATTCTGTCGGTCGATGTGCGTCGGCTCGAGTGTCCAGACGGGCGCTTGCGGCAGTGGGCCGGGCGACGGCCCGGCGGCAAAGAGCGGCTGCGGTGCGCCGACGAGCAGGACAGCAAGGAGTGTGCGGATCGTCGCGCGGCGCGCGTGCGCTTTGCCGCGATCTAGCCGTTGCCGATCACCCCATCGGTGTGCGTGGTGACCAAGGCGTTGGCCGGGCGGCCGGTGTGCTGACAGGCGGCTCGATCCGGTCTCGCGCATCTTTCGCCTCGCCGTAAACATGGTCAGTCAGGCGACTGCCGGGATCGAGGGGCGATCGCAGCTGGTTGCGCCTCTGGCCAGTCTGCACCATTGCGGCGTCAACGCAAACAGGGCGGCGAACCGGCCTCAGCCGGGCCGTTTCCGGGCCATCTGGCGGGCGTCTCCCAAATTGCCGGGGGCCGACCGCTGCCGATCTCAGCCGCGCGGGACCGAGCGGGCCCGCATGGCTGGGGATTTTCGTGATATGCCTGGTGCAGGCACCATCGCCGGACATTGACAGGTGGGTCACGTCTCAATATGGTCCGCGCCCGAATGCGACAGAGCGCGGGAAGCGACCGCGCTCTCTGTCGTTTTGGCAGACGTGTACGGTCAGGATCGTCCGGCGACGGGCGATGCGCGGGCGGTGGATCGGGCGGACGCATCGTTCGCTTGCGGCCAGGGCCCCGCGACAATCAGGTAAGCGGTGAGAAGTCATGAAGATCAAGAATTCGTTGAAGACGCTGATGACGCGCCATCGCGACAACCAGCTGGTGCGCCGCAAGGGCCGCGTCTACATCATCAACAAGACCAATCCGCGCTACAAGGCGCGTCAGGGCTGATCAGACCGGCTCGCGCCGGCGTGATCGTTCGCGGCTTTGACGTCGAAGCCGCCGCCGCTATGATGCGGTGATGCCACAGGTCCGAACACACGTGATGCTATTGCTGACGCTCCTCCTGACCGTCACTGGTCCGGCGGAGCGTTTTGGCGTGGGCGTATCTGCGTCCGATGCGCATGCGGCGATCATCGCCGGGCCGGATGTGGCCACTCCACCGACCGGCAAGGCGCCCAAGCTCAAGTCACCGCCGCCAAACCAGGACGCGCCGAGCAAGCCCGAGGCGAGCCAGCCGCCGGCGCCGAGCCTTGACGATCTCCTCGCTCGGCTGAAGGCGGCCAAGACCGAAGAAGAGGCCGAGTTCGTCCATACGCTCATCGACGCCATGCGGCTCGAATCGGGCAGCGACACCATCGATCTTCTGATGTTCCGCGCCGTTGCGGCGGTGACGCACGAAGACCTTCCCCTGGCGCTCGACCTTCTCGATACCGTGATTGCCATGAAACCGGACTTTGCCGAGGGCTGGAACCGTCGGGCAGTGGTCTATTACCAAAGGCAGGACTACAGTCGGGCCCTCGCCGATCTCGAGGTCGTCCTCAGGCTCGATCCGCACGAGGATTCGGCCCTCATCGGCCTTGCCGGGATCTTCGATGCGATGGGCGACGCCAAGCGAGCCCGGCTGGCGTTGAAGCAGGCGCTTGATATCTATCCGCTCAATTCCGAAGCCGTTAAGAAACTGCACGAACTCGACCTCGAGCTCAACGGGCGGGATCTGTGAGGGCGGACGGGTGATTCGGGCGTGCTGCGCGGCGACCTGAAACGGTTGCCGGCAGACGCGGCGCACGAGCGGACGCCCAGGGGGGCCGGTTCGATCGGCGCGTGGGTCGGGCGCGACAGGATACGGCGGATCGGTATGTGGGTCGTCACATTGGTACTTGCGGGCGTGGTTGGGCTGATGGTCGCCGCCGCGCTCTTTACAGCGGTCAGGACAGCCCGTACCGAGGCCCGCTTCCCGCCCATCGGCACGTTCGCTCGTGTCGGCGGGTTGAGGCTGCATTACGTCGACATCCCGGCCGATGATCGACAGGCGCCGGTGCTGCTGTTCTTCCATGGCGCGAGCGGCAATCTGCGCGATCCGTTGTTCGCCTTTCGCGATCGCTTCGCCGGGCGCTACCGGCTGATCTTCGTCGACCGGCCCGGCCACGGCTATTCGACGCGCGGCGAGGCGCCCATGTCGGCGCCCGCGACGCAGGCGGATGTGGTCAACGAACTCATGCGAGGCCTCGGCATTGGCCGGGCTGTCGTCGTCGGCCACTCCTGGGGAGCGGCGGTGGCGGCGGCCTACGCCGTCCGCCATGGCGCCGACGTCGCTGGGCTGATGCTGATCGCGCCCGCAACGCATCCCTGGCCAGGGGATGTCGAATGGTACTACCGGGTGGTGATGCGGCCGGTGATCGGATCCTTGTTTCTCAACACGCTGGTCACGCCGGTCGGCGAGTGGCTGATGCGGGGCGCGGTCAGGAGCGTCTTCACCCCCGCGGCGGTGCCATCGGACTATATCGAACGTACCGGCATCCCCTTGGTGCTGCGCCCGCGTGAATTCGCCGCCAATGCCGAGGATGTCGCCGATCTCAATGGCTATGTCCGCGCCTTTGCGCCGCGCTACGCCGAGATTTCGGCGCCGACGGTGATCGTCTCCGGCGAGAAGGATACGGTCGTGTGGCCGAGTCTGCATGCGGAGGTCTTGGCGCGCGACATTGCGGGGGCGCGCATCGTCCGCATCGACGATACTGGCCATATGCCTCAGTTCTCGCATGCGGATGTGGTGGCCGCGGCGCTTGATGATCTAGCAGAGCGGTCGCGCGCCCGCCAACCGGCGGCACAGCAACGGCCGCCGAAGCCGGCAATCAACCGAAATTGAGGTAATTGCCGCTGTGCGAGGGACATCGCGGCCGGTCGGGAAGCCCGTTTCCGGCCGCGGTCTCGATGGGTCAGTGCTGGCTCACTCGGACTTGCCGGGCGCCGGGATCTGGGCGATGCGCAGCATGTTGGTCGTGCCGGTGAAACCGAAGGGGACACCGGCCGAGATGATGATCTTCTGGCCTTCGGTGGCGAAGCCTTCTTCGCGCGCCACCTTGGTCGCCTTCTCCACCATGTCGTCGACATCGTGTGCGTCTTCGGAGATCACCACCGGGTGCATGCCCCACAGCAGGCACATGCGGCGGGCCATGGTCACGTCGGGCGACAGGCCGATCAGCTGCGACATCGGCCGTTCGCGTGCCACGCGCCGGCCGGTGGTGCCGCCCTTGGTGAAGCAGACGATGGCGGCGAGATTCAACGTCTCGGTGATCTGCCGGGCGGCCGCGGCGATGGCGCCGCCGGACGTCGGCTCGATATCGGCTCGATAGCGTTGGATGAGGCTCGGATAGTCGGAATCGCGTTCGACCTCCTCGGCGATGGAATTCATCATCGCCACGGCTTCGACCGGGAATTTGCCAGCGGCCGACTCGGCCGACAGCATGACGGCGTCCGCGCCTTCGAACACCGCGGTCGACACGTCGGAGACCTCGGCGCGGGTCGGCACCGGGGCGACGATCATGCTTTCCAGCATCTGGGTGGCGACGACGACAGGCTTGCCGACCCGGCGGCAGAGCCGGATCATCTGCTTCTGCAGGCCCGGAACACGCTCGGGCGGCATTTCGACGCCGAGGTCGCCGCGCGCCACCATCAGCGCGTCAGCCCTGGCGATGATCTCGGGCAGGCGATCGATTGCCTGCGGCTTCTCGATCTTGGCGAGAATGCCGACACTGGTCCCGGCGACGGCCCTGACCTCGTCGATATCCTCCGGGCGCTGCACGAAGGACAGCGCGATCCAGTCGACCGATTGGGCGAGCGCGGCGACGAGATCGAGGCGGTCCTTCTCGGTCAGGGCGCCGATCGGCAGTTCGGTGTCGGGCAGGCTGACGCCCTTGCGGTCGCTCAAGCGGCCGGCAACCTCGACTTCGGTGACGATCGTCCGCGGCTCGGGCTTCGACGTGCAGCGCAGACGGATCTTGCCGTCGTCGAGCAGCAACCGATGGCCGGGCTGCACCGATTCCAGGATTTCCGGATGCGGTAGGTGCACGCGATGGGAATCGCCGGGCGCCGTGTTGTCGTCGAGGGTGAAGGTTTGACCGATTTCCAGTTCAGCCGGGCCGTCGGCGAACGTGCCGACGCGCAGCTTCGGTCCCTGCAGGTCGGCGAGAATGGCGATCGGGCGCTCAACCTTGGCTTCGACGCCGCGAATGAGAGCCACAAGTTCGGCGAGCCGCTGGTGGTTGGTGTGGCTCATGTTGATGCGAAACACGTCCGCGCCGGCGCGGTACAGTTTTTCGATCATCTCGGCATCGCCCGAAGCGGGGCCAAGCGTGGCGAGAATTTTGACGCGTCTGTTACGCCGCATATCCGGTCTCCTGGAGCGTGTGCCTTTCAGGTCGGACCAACCTGAAGGGAACACGCTCAAGCCATTGGATCTGGGGCATTCCGTGTCGGTCGGACGAAGGCGTACGATCGGGAAAGGCCCTAGGGAACGAGCCCCTATTTATCCGCGTCGGAGCCGCAGCGACAGTGAAAATTGTGCGATGAATGGAATTGGCACGTTTTGATCAATTGGCAGTCAATTGTTCTGGCCGATGCCGGCCCGGCCGGGTTCGGTCAACTGCACCGTCCAGTTATGCTGATCGCCGGTATCGATTTCGAAGAAGCCGGTACGTTCGAAGCCGCGCTTGATACAGTCTTCGATTCCTTTGATTGTAAATGTCTTTTCTTGTGTGCACATGAACGAGCGACCGCTCCATTCGCCGCCGCGATCATAGTCGATGGCATAGAGGTAGTAGTAGCGGGAGACGAGCGTACCGGCCAACAGCGTCTCGCAGGAGGATGCGGGCAGGTTCCACCAGCCCTCCGACGTCCAGGCTTCGTTGTCCTTGTAGCCGACGGCAATGCCGATGCGGCTCGACGTCTTGTTGCAGATCCTGAGGTCTGCATGCGCCGGCGACGCAAAGCAAACACCGGCAATGACGCCGAGCGCCAGCGCGGCGGACGACATCAGTCCACTAGACGACGTGCGATACGCGGTACGCGTAGTGTGATCGAGCAGAGGGGTCGACATCATTGTTTTGGGTTCAGATCTTACCGGTCTGTCGAGGTGCGGCCCATCGGGACTGCGACAGAGTTGTCCTTTCGCGAAGCCGCTGTCAACGTCGAGGGCTGAAATGGCAAATTCCCCTTTAATGGTCGCTTTACGATTGCGGCAGCAAGTGGGCGGAGGCGACGGCACCAGATGGCCGGTCGGCTGGCGTCAATGGCGCGGCCGGGCGATCCAGATGCCGGCGAGAATGGCTGCGCCGCCGATCAACTGCCACATGGTCAGCGCCTCGTGAAAGATCAGCCAGCCGAAGAGCGCGGCGAACACGGCCTCCATGAAGATGACCAGCGAGGAGAAGGCTGCCGACAGGTGGCCGAGCGCATAGGCGAGCAGTCCCTGGCCGCCGAGGTGGCTGACGTAGGCGAGCGCGACGAGAGCGGCCAGTCCGGCCAGGGTGACGGGCACGAGTTGATGTTCTGTGGCGGCCGCGACGGTGCCGAGCGCAATCGCGGTAATCAGCGTCGAGCGGAACAGAATGGCTCCGCCGCCGGCCTGCCGGCGTGCCACGCGCACGGCGAGGAAATAGAGGCCGAAGAACACCGAGGTCGCCAGCCCGTAGATGTCGCCGACCAGCCGGCCGGGAGCGCTGAGCCATGAGGCGCCGACCAGCATGCCACCGCCGGCAAGGCAGAGCGCCAGACCGCCAATCATTGCGGCCGTCACCGGTTCGCCGATGAACAGGCCGGAGAACAGCGCCACCCAGACCGGGGCGAGCGTCGCCAAGAGCGTCGCGTCAGCCATGGTGGTGTTGAGAATCGCCAGATGCCAGAAGAACAGGTCGCCGGCGAAGAAGACGCCAGCCAGAATGGTCGCCCGTGTCCAGCCGGGGTCCGGCTTGGCATCCGGCCGGCGGGCTTCGAGCCGTGCCCACAGCCAAATTGCTGGCAGCGCCAGCAGGACGCGATAAAAGGCGCTGGTGAAGGGGCCGACGTCCGCCTCGCGCACGAAGACCGGCGAAGCGCCCATGGTCATGGCGCCAAGGATGAGGGCGACGAGCGCGATGAGCTCGGAGCGACCGTAGAGCCGGGAGGGCGTGCGGGATGAATCAGTCATCAGTCGGTCTCGGGCGGTGTCCTGAGGGCAGGGGGATCGGGCGGGGCGGCGCGGGGGGGATCACTCCTATCGCGTTCGGCGGCTGGTTCAAAGCCTTCCGGAGAGACCGTGGTGCGCGTGGCGCGGACCTTGCCCCCCTGTTGACCCGCCGCGGCGAAGCAGCCCAGTATTGCTGTTCAACCATCCACCCCCCTCCGAACCATCGAGACGCGTCCGTTGAACCAGCTGTTTTCCGCCGAACCTGCCAACCGATCAGCCGGATCCGACAGCGCCGCCTTCGCGCCATTCCGGCGGATCGAGGGGCGTGTGGCGAGCGGCCTCGTCATCGTCGCCGACCATGCCTCCAATGCGCTGCCGGCCGAATACGGCACGCTCGGGCTGGCGGCAGAGGACCTCGGCCGCCATATCGCCTATGACATCGGCGTCGAACCGCTCGCCGAAGCGCTTGCCGCACGCATCGGCTGCCCGGCCGTCCTCGCCGGCTTCTCGCGGCTGCTGATCGACGCCAACCGTGGTGACGACGATCCGACGCTGATCATGCGGCTTTCGGATGGTGCCGTGGTTCCCGGCAACGCTGCCGTGGACCCATCGGAACGGCGGCGTCGTATCGCCCGTTTCTGGCGGCCCTACAGCGATGCAATAGGGGCGGCGGTCGATGCCGGCTTTGCGGCAGGTCGGCCGCCGATTCTCGTTTCGGTGCACAGTTTCACCCCTGTCTGGCGCGGACGGCCGCGGCCGTGGCATTGCGGCATCCTGTGGGATCAGGATCCGCGCTTGGCGGTCGCGCTCATCGACAGGCTCAGGGCCGACCCCGCCCTCGTCGTCGGCGACAACGAGCCTTACGACGGGGCCCTGCGCGGCGACACGATGTTCCGGCACGGCACCAGTCGGGGGCTGGCGCATGCGATCATCGAGGTCCGCCAGGATCTGATCGCGGAGGCAACCGGCGTGGCGCAGTGGGCGGCGCGGCTGGCGCCGATGCTGATCGAGCTTGCCGGAACGACCGAGCTGCACGATATCGAGATGCATGGATCGCGCACCGGGCCGGTGCCGGCGAGCGGGAGCGACAGATGAGCGAACTCGACGAAGAAGCCCGACAGGAACTGGAGGCCGCTGTGTTCCGGCGGCTCGTGACGCATCTCGACAAGCGCGCCGACGTGCAGAACATCGAGCTGATGAACCTGGCGGGCTTCTGCCGCAATTGCCTCGCCAACTGGTACCTTGAGGCAGCGGAGGAGCGTCGGTTGCCGGTGACGAAGGCGGACAGCCGCGAGGTCGTCTACGGCATGCCGTACGAGGAGTGGAAGGCCAAACATCAGCGCCCGGCAGGTGACGATCAGCTCGCCGCCTTCGAGACGGCGAAGCCGCAGCACTGAGCGCAGGCCGTCCGCCGCGCCGCCGTTGACGGTTGGTCGTGCGGCGGGGAATTTCAACGGGGGAAAACGCGGCGGGCGGGCTAGGCGGCGCGGCGACCCGCAGAGGCGCTGTCGTGTCCCAATCGGTTCATTTGTCTGCGCTTCCCGGCGTAAGCGACGCAGATCTCGCCGATTGGTATCTGCGCGGGAGCCTTGACCGCGCCAAGCGGATGAGTCTTGATCGCTTCCTCCCGACGCCCCTCCAAGGTGGGCGGGCACCGCATATGGATTTCTGGAGCGCGCGTTATGGAAGGTCCGGCCGGCGTCACTGCCGATCAGTTGAAGCAGTTCGTGGAGCGCATCGAGCGCCTGGAAGAAGAGAAACAGACGATTGCCG
>JARLIT010000295.1 GCA_031291575.1 Ancalomicrobiaceae bacterium | reverse complement strand
CCTGTTGGCGCCGGAAGGCGTCAGCGACATGGCGCTGCAGCGCATGGCTGAGGTGCTGACCCCGATCGCCCAACAGGCCGGCGCCGCCATGCTCATCGCCAACGACACCCGCGCCGCCGGGCGATCGAAGGCCGACGGCGTACACGTGACGGGCGGGGTGGAGGCCTTGCGCGACGCCATTTCCGCCTTCCACCCGCAGAAGATCGTCGGAGCGGGCAACGTCATGACCCGTCACGATGCCATGGAAATGGCGGACGCCGGAGCCGACTACGTCTTTTTCGGCCTCCTCGACCGGCCGGAAGGCCCCGATACCCATCCGAAATCGCTCGAATTCGCCGACTGGTGGGTGCCCCTGTTCGAGCCACCCTGCATTGTCATGGCCGGCGCCGACATCGAATCCGTCAGGCCGGTCGCCGAACTGGCGGCCGACTTCGTCGCGCTGCGCGACGCCATCTGGGCAGACCCGCGCGGCCCGCGGCTGGCGGTCGAGGCCGTGGAAAGCCTCATCGCCGAAATCCGCTTGAGCGGCCGACAGGAGACACCATGATCGGACGGCCGGCTTCGTTGGTTGCTCCGGCACTGGCGGCGATCGGCCTCGCCTTCGCCACGCCCGCGCTCGCCCAGCCGGCCAATCCGTTCCAGCTCGAGGCGCCCGATCCGTTCAAGCAGGAGGCTCTGCCGTTGCCGCCCCGGCCCGCTCCCGCCGACCGGGGAAGCGAGCCGGCTGCGGTCGAAGCGCCGAGCAAGGGGCCTGCCGCCAACCTGACGCCGCAGACGATGCCGACCGAGGATCAGGTCTACGCCACCTATCAGCGCGGCTTCTTCGTCGAAGCCTTCGCGCTCGCCACGGAACGCGCCGAAGCCGGCGATGCCCAAGCGATGACGCTCCTTGGCCATCTGTACGAGTTGGGTCAGGGCATACCGGGCGACACCGTCAAGGCTGCCCTCTGGTACGGGCTGGCCGCCAAGCGTGGCGACCGCGAAGGGCAGGTAGCACTGGCGCTGCTCTATCTGTCCGGCGAAGGCGTCAGCAGGGACAAGCGGCGGGCGATGGAGCTGTTCGAGACTGCTGCCCGCCAGGACCAGCCAATCGCGCTGTTCAACCTCGCCCAACTCTACAACGAGGGCGAAATCGTCACCCCGGATCCAGGAAAGGCCCTGACGCTGATGCGCCGGGCCGCCGAACTCGGCAACACCGAAGCCGCCTATGGCTATGCGTTGATGCTCGATGACGCCGATGAACCGGGCAAGGACGCCGAAGTCACCCATTGGCTGGGCGTCGCGGCGCTGAACGGACACGTCCCCGCCGAAATCGAATATGCCATCCGGCTGGCCAACGGCCGCGGCATCGAAAAGAACCTGGAACGCGCCGCTTTCTACATGAGCCGTGCCGCATGGGCCGGCAATCCGGTGGCGCAGAACCGTCTCGCCTATCTCTACCTGACCGGCTCCGGCGTGCACTACGACCCGATCGACGCGGCCAAGTGGCACCTAATTGCCAAGGCCAGCGGCCATCCGGACCTCGAACTCGACGGCTTCCTGGCAACGCTGAAGCCGGATGAACTGGCCGAGGCGCAAAAGCGTGTCGCCCACTGGCCGAACGAACCGGCGGATCCGGCACCCGCCAACTTCGCGCCGAAGCCGGCCAACGTAGCGCCGACCGGCCTGCACGGACCGCTCGACGAAGCGCGCCCTGCCCCCACCGCATCTGTCGCTCGCACGCCGGCCGACCCGCCGTCGGAGCCTGTCCCCCCGCTCGCCTCCCCACCCGCCGTTCCGAGCGCGGCGCCCTGACCCGGCGAGGCCGACGGCTCGCCGATCCGGCACCTTCGCTATTGAACCCGCGTTGAAATTCGTGTTGACCAGGGCTCCGTTCCTGAACCTCCTCCCGGCCGCTCCGCCCCTGGCCGTTCCGCCCCTGCTGCGGACCCACTTCGAAAGGTTTCCCAGATGGCTCGCTCAGCCCTGTTGAATGTCATGGTCGACGCCGTGCGCAAGGCCGCCCGCTCGCTTACCCGCGACTTCGGCGAGGTGGAAAACCTGCAGGTGTCGCTCAAGGGACCGGGCGACTTCGTCTCGGCCGCCGACCGGCGCTCCGAGGAAATCCTGAAGCAGGAACTGATGAAGGCCCGTCCCGGCTACGGTTTCCTCCTCGAGGAGCAGGGCGTGATCGAAGGCACCGACGATCAGCACCGCTGGCTCATCGACCCGCTCGACGGCACCACCAACTTCCTGCACGGCATTCCGCAATTTGCCATCTCGGTGGCGCTCGAACGCCAGGGCCAGCTCGTCGCCGGCGTCGTCTACAATCCGGTCACCGACGAACTGTTTGTTGCCGAGCGCGGCGGCGGCGCCTTTCTCAACGATCGTCGCCTGCGCGTCGCCAACCGGCAGAACCTCTACGACAGCGTCATCGCCACCGGCATTCCGTTCATCGGCCACGGCGACCACCAGAAATACCTGAAGCAGCAGCGCGCCGTGATGGCCGAAGTCGCCGGCATCCGCCGCTTCGGCGCTGCCGCGCTCGACCTCGCCTGGGTCGCCGCCGGCCGCTTCGACGGCTTCTGGGAGGGCAGCCTCAACACGTGGGACATCGCGGCCGGCATCGTTCTCATCCGCGAGGCCGGCGGCTTCGTCACCGATCTGTCCGGCGGCGACAAGATGCTGGAAACCGGCAGCGTCCTCGCCGGCAACGAGGTCATCCACAGGAAGCTCGGCGCGCTGCTGGCCAAGGCGGAATAGCGCGGCGGCCGCCTCGCGCTCGACGCAATTGCCCGTTTTCCTGTCGTGGCAATGGCGTATCATGTGCCAACCATCGTGCCGAAGCCGTTAGGGCGCGATAAGTCCGAGGCGAGAGCGACATGGCGAGGGAATACGATCCGCTGAAACTGTCGAGCCCGCAGCTGTTTCTGTGGCGAATGATGATCTTTCTGGTCATCGCCGGTTTTGTCGTCCTGATCCTCTATCCGCGAATCGTCATCGCCTTCCTGGCCAACCCGGGACTGAACGGGCTGATCATTGGCGTCCTGACAATGGGCATCCTCCTGGCGATCCAGCAGGTCGCCCGGCTGTTCCCCGAGGTGAGGTGGGTCAATTCCTTCCGCCGGCGCGATCCGGGCCTCGCCAATGCGCGCCAGCCCCGCCTGTTGGGCCCGATGGCGGCCCTGCTGCGCGACCGCTCCGGCCCGGTCGAGATCTCGCCGGAAGTGATGCGTTCGATCCTCGATTCGATCGGCATGCGACTCGACGAGACCCGCGATATCACACGCTATATCGGCGGTCTTCTGGTGTTCCTGGGCCTGCTCGGCACCTTCTGGGGCTTGACCGAGACGGTCGGTGCGGTCGGTCACACCATTCAGACGTTGAACTTCACCGGCGGCAATCTCAGTTCGGCCTTCGAGGAACTGAAGACCGGCCTCGCCGCGCCCTTGGGCGGCATGGGCATCTCCTTCTCATCCTCGCTGTTCGGCCTCTCCGGTTCGCTGGTCATCGGCTTTCTCGATCTGCAGGCGAGCCAGGCGCAGAACCGCTTCTACAACGAACTCGAAGACTGGCTCTCCAACATCACCGAACTGGATCTCGCCAGCGGTCTGTCGGGCGAGAACTCGCTCGGCACGGTCGAAAGCCTCCGGATCGCCATCGAGCGCCTGTCGCGCATCGTCGCCGACGGCGCCCCCGGCACCAGTCGCGCCTCATCCAATTCGGCGCTCGCCAATATCGCCGAAGGCATTCACGGACTGGTCTCCCATATCCGCTCGGAACAGCAGCTGTTTCGCCGCTGGATGGAGGATCAGTCGGAGGAAGGCCGCATCACCCGCGAGCTGATCGAACAGCTCTTGGAAGAGCGCCGCCTCGAGCGCACGACCGAGCGCACCAACGCGCGACTGCCCGACCGCGCCGGAGAGTGACACATGGCCGGCGCCCGCCTGCGCAATCGCTACAACCGGATCGACTATTGGCCGGGATTCGTCGACGCCTTGGCGACGCTGCTGCTCGTCATCATCTTCCTCCTCTCCGTGTTCATGCTGTCGCAGTATTTCCTGTCGAAGGAAGTGTCCGGCAAGGATTCCGCGCTGACCCGCCTCAACGCCCAGATCGCCGAGCTGACGCAGCTCCTGGCGCTCGAACGCGCCGGCAAGGGCGAGGTGGAAGACCAGGTCACCGTGCTGAAATCGTCGCTCGCCGACAGCCAGACCGAGAAGGGTCGGTTGCAGGGCATCATCGATCAGGAGAAGGGCGTCGCCACCTCGAGTGATGGCCAAGTGCAGACGCTGAGTGGGCAACTGGATGACGAGAAGCGCGTCACCCAGCGCGCCCTCGCCCAGGTCGAACTCCTCAATCAGCAGATTGCCGCGTTGCGCCGGCAGATCGCCGCGCTCGAATCGGCGCTCGACGTCTCCGAGACGCGCGACAAGGAATCGCAGACCAAGATTTCCGACCTCGGCCGCCGCCTCAACGTCGCGTTGGCCCAGCGCGTGCAAGAACTGCAGCGCTATCGCTCCGACTTCTTCGGCCGGCTGCGCGAAATCCTCGGCAACCGCTCCGACATCCACGTCGTCGGTGACCGCTTCGTGTTCCAGTCGGAAGTGTTGTTCCCGGTCGGTCAGGAGACGATCAACGACAGCGGCAAGCGCGATCTCGACAAGTTGGCGAGCGCGATTTCCGAGCTTGAACGCGAGATCCCGCCCGAGGTCAACTGGACACTTCGCATCGACGGCCATACCGACACGCGGCCGATCTCGGCAGGCGGGCGCTTCAAGTCCAACTGGGACCTGTCGGCGGCCCGCGCCATCTCGGTGGTCCGCTACCTGATCGACAAGGGCGTCAGCCCGAAGCGCCTCGTCGCCGCCGGCTTCGGCGAATTTCAGCCGCTCGAAGAAGGCACGACCGAGGAGATCTACGCCAAGAACCGCCGCATCGAAATCAAGCTGACCGACCGGTGAGACGATGACGACGCCCGATCCCATACCGGGCGGCCCGGCGGGGCCTGAGGACACGATCGCCATTGTCCCCTTTGCCGCCGAGCATCTGGCGGCCCTCCTCGACTTCTGGGTCGCCTCCTGGACGCGAACCCTGCCTGAGATCGACTTCGAGGCCCGGCGCCCCTGGCTCGTCGAGCATCTCGGCCGGCTCGAAGCCGACGGCGTCGCCATCCGTGTTGCCAGTGGCGGCGCCGGCCCGATCGGCTTCGTCACCGTCGATTGCAACAACGGCCATCTCGACCAGCTGTGCGTGGCGCCCGAATTCTGGGGTAAGGGCATCGCCGAGGCGCTTGTTGCGGATGCTCGTCGCATCTCGCCATCGGGCCTCCACCTCGCCGTCAACGCCGACAACACGCGTGCCGTCCGCTTCTACCGGCGGCAGGGGTTCGTCGAAACCGGCCGCGGTTCGAACCCCCGCTCCGGCCTGCCGATCGTCTTCATGTCGTGGCCTGGCGTGGCGGGCAATCCGGAAACTCAGGCCTTGACCTAAGTGCAGTTCCGGATAATTGTTAGGCAAATGCCTAAGACTGCACTTGCTCTCGATCGCGTCTTTCACGCGCTCTCCGATCCCACCCGCCGCGCCGTCGTCGAACGGCTCGGGCGCGGTCCGGTCCGCATGACCGAGCTCGCCCGGCCGTTCCAGATGGCGTTGCCATCATTCTCGCAGCATCTCGACGTCTTGACCGAGGCCGGGCTCGTCCGATCGGAGAAATCGGGGCGCATCCGTACCTTGAGCCTGGAGCCGCAGGCGCTTGAGGCCATCGATGGCTGGCTCGCCCAACAGAGAGAGCTGTGGGAACGCCGCCTCGACCAGTTGGACACCCTGTTGATGACCCTCAAGGAGACCGACCGATGAGCCAGCACCCTCTGTTTGCGATCAATCCCGAACTCGATCTGGTGCTCGAAAGGGTCGTCGACGTAGCTCCGCGCCTCGTCTGGGCTGCCTGGACGAAGCCCGAGCTGATCAAGCAGTGGTTCTGCCCACGCCCGTGGATGGTAACGGATTGCCGCATCGACCTGAGGCCCGGCGGCGAGTTCTACACCCTGATGCAGGGTCCGGACGGCCAGTCGTTCCCGATGGACGGCTGCATTCTGGACGTTGTCGAGGGCGAACGTCTGGTGCTGACCGACACGCTGACTGCCGGCTACCGCCCGGCGGAGAAGCCGTTCTTCAGCTCCATCGTGCAGTTCATTCCGGAGGGCGCCGGCACGCGCTACATCGCCACGGCCATCCACGGCACCGCGGCAACCCGCCAGAGCCACATCGACATGGGCTTTCATCAGGGCTGGGGCACAGCCCTCGACCAGCTGGTTGAACTGGCAAGGACGCTCGCCTGATCGCCCGCGCTCGGCACACGTTCGGCGTCATTCCGGCGAAAGCCGGAAACGACTCTTCGGTCCACCAGGCACCGCATCGGACGGAGTGCGCCGAGCTGCTTCCGGCATCTCATCCGATTGAAATACCTATGGATCCCGGCTTTCGCCAGGATGACGACCGGGCGCGATGCATGCCAGACAGCCAAACAACTCGCAAGATTGTTGAGGGACGTCCGGGACGACCGCCCTCGACAGGCGAACCTCTCACCTCACCGCGACGATGAAGCGGCGCGGGAAGGAGAGGAGCACCTTGCCGTCGCGCTGCAGCACGTAGGCGGTCTCGAGCCGCGCTTTGTAAGCCTCGAGGAAACCGACCTTCTCCGCCTCGTCGAGCGGATCGAGATAGGGCTTTAGCCCGGTCGAGCGGAACCAGTCGACGATCGCGTCATGCCCGTCGAGCGGGTGCTGATAGATCGTCGTCCAGATATCGACGTAGCGGCAGACAGGCGCCAGAAGATCGTAGGTATCGACGACCGACATGAGCTCGGTGCGAGCTGCCGCGGCCTTTTCGAGCCTCGCCCCCCACGACCCGTCCTCGGCGGCAGCAACCATCGAACGGTGGCTGGGCTCGCCGAGATTATCGGGCAGTTGGATGGCGAGGACGCCGCCGGGCTTCAGCCGCGAGATGAGCCGCGGTAGCAGATCCTCGTGGTCCGGCACCCATTGCAGCACGGCATTGGCGAAGAGGAGGTCGGCCGGCACCGGCGGTTCCCAGGAGGCGACATCGCCGATCTCGTAGCCGGCGCCGGGAAAGCTCTTGCGCGCCTTTGCCAACATCGCCGGCGAGGTGTCGACGCCGAT
>JARLIT010000294.1 GCA_031291575.1 Ancalomicrobiaceae bacterium | reverse complement strand
CGCCTCGACCGCATGGGCAATCGCGTTCACGCCGCTGGTAACCGACAGAGCGACGGGCAGACTGAGCGTCAGCTCGACGTCGTAGATCACCACCTCCGGCAGTACTTTCGGGCTCGTCTGTGTGGTCTTCCGCCCGTCGAGGGTCTCGCCGAGGATCGGCGTCATCTCCGAGCCGGCGTAGGTCGTCGGCGCAACGATCTGCGGCAGGTCGGTACGGAGCGCAATCGCCTTGGCGAGGCCCGTGGTCGAACCGCCGCCGATCGCGACGAGCGCATCGGCGCTGATCGATCTGACCACCTCGAGCGCCGCTTCGGTTACTTCCACCGGCGTATGCATGATCGCCCCGGCAAACACGCCGCCCGCCCGCGCCCCCAGCCGTGCGGCGATCGCCTCGGCTGACGCCTTCTGCTCGGGGGTGGACAGCACCAGGACGCGCGACACGCCGAGCCGATCGACTTCCTCCGGCAGGGTTGCAAGCGTTCCCGCGCCGAACACGACGCGGGCAGGATTGGCCGTATAGACAAACGCTTGCATGCACTTTCCTCGGACGGTCACTCAGCGGCGGGCGAGCGCGAAGTCCCAGTTGACGGTGACGAACGGGTTGGTAAATCCGAGTTCGGTCGCCCGTTCCGGATCGTCGACCGGCCGGAAATCGGCGATCAGCGTTTCCTTGACGCCGAACACCGCATCCGACGTCAGGTAGGGGCAGTCGGGCGTGAACAGATGGGTGGTGATCGGTTCATATCCATCGGCGCCGACGATGAAATGGATGTGGGCCGGACGGTAGGGATGGCGGCCGAGCTGACCGAGCAGTTGGCCGACCGGCCCGTCGTCGGGAATGGCATAGAAGCGCGGCTTCACCGAGCGGAACCAGAAGCGACCGTCTGCGTCGGTCGTAAACAGGCCGCGCAAGTTCATGTCCGGCTGCACGCCCTTCTGCTGCACGTCGTAGAAGCCCTCGTCGTTGGCCTGCCAGACGTCGAGCAGCGCGTTGGCGATCGGCTGGCCGTCGGTATTGGTGACCCGCCCGGTGACCAGCAACGGCTCGCCCTTGCCGTCGAGGCAGATGTTGGCGCCATTCGGATAGCGCGGTGCGCCCGAGACATGGAACGGCCCGAGCACGGTCGTCTCGGTCGCGCCAGACGGTTTGCGGTTGTTGATCGCGTCAACCAGCATCGAAACGCCGAGAATGTCGGAGAGGAGAATGAACTCCTGGCGCCATTCGTTGCACATGTGCCCAGTCTCGGTGAGGAAGCTGATCGCCTGCTCCCATTCCTGCTGGGTGGGCTCGACTTCCTTCACCAGGGCATGCAGATGCTTGACGACCGCCGTCATCACATGACGCAGGCGGGGATCCATGCTCTCGGCCATCCGCGCCAGGACGACCTCATCCGATACGTCTTCGGCAAAATACCCCTGCGGGACGTCCGCCGCCTTGGGCGTGCTCGCCATCCTGGTGTCCCCTCTCGTTCGCGTCACTTGGGTGACTTGTCAGACTGCACCGGATCCGGCCCAACCGGTCGGGCCGGCGATCCCGATCAGCGGTTATCGACCCGCTTGTTGAACGGATGAATATGGACGCTCTTCCACAGGCCGGCCCGCGCAAACGGATCGGCCTGGTTGAAGGCCACCACGTCGGCTTTGGCATCGGCCTCGAGCACGAACAGCGAGCCGATCATCGTCTCGCCGTCATCGGCCAGCAGCGGGCCGGAAATCACTGTCTTCACCGCGGCACCGGCGAGATAGGCCTTGTGCGCCTCGTAATGGGCGAGCCGCTTCTCGACGGCCCCCTCGTGATCGAGGCAATGGACGACATAGTGCATGCGGATCTCCACATCGGACGACGTTCCGGCTGGAAATTTAGGCCGCGAACGCCCGGCGGCACAAACGCGCAATTATCCAAAATCGATATTTCTGCCGCGCATTCGAATCCGCTCTCGCCCTAAAAGCACTTGCGAGAGCCGGCGCGCAGGAAAACAGCCATCGACTGTCGACGTGCGCCGCGCGCGGCCTCCTGCACGCAGGCGACGGGCGCGTCAGGTTGGCCATCGGCTGGCTGAGAGGGGGCGTTGATGAGCGGCGAATTGAGAGTTGGCTGGGCCGGAATCGGCAAGATGGGCGCTCCGATGAGCCGCCGCGTACTGGACCAGGGGTTTGGGCTGTCGGTGTTCGAGCCGGTCGCCGACAACCGGGAAGCCATCGTCGCGGCCGGCGCGAGCCTCGCCCCGTCGCTTGATGCGCTGGCCGCAACGGCGGATGTCGTCATTGCCACGATTCCCAACGATGCGGTGCTGCGCGCGCTGGTGTTCGGGCCGGGCGGCCTCTCCGAGGTGCTGCGACCCGGCCAGATCTTCGTCGAGATGAGCACTGTGTCGCCGGACATGTCCGCCGAGGTGAATTCGGCGTTGGCACCGAAGGGCATCGCCTATCTCCGCGCGCCGGTATCCGGCAGTACGGCCACCGCTGCGGCCGGTAAGCTCTCGGTGATGGTGTCCGGCCCCGAGGCGGCGTTTCGCACCGTCGAGCCGGTGCTGTCGTGCTTTTCCGCCCGGCGCTTCTACCTTGGAGCGGGCGAGGAGGCGCGCTACCTGAAGTTGGTGCTGAATGCCTTGGTCGGCGCTACCTCCGCCCTCCTTGGTGAGGCGCTGACGCTCGGGCTCAAGGGCAATCTGTCGCTGGAGGACATGCTGAGCGTCATCTGCGAGAGTGCGGTCGCCTCGCCGCTGATCGCCTACAAGCGCGACATGCTGGTTTCTGGGAATTTCGACCCGGCGTTCTCGGTGGCCCAGATGATGAAGGATTTCGACCTCATTCTGCGGGCCGCCAGGCAGGATCACGTCCCGATGTTCCATGCCTCGCTGGTGCGCCAGCAATATGAGGCGGCCTACGCCGACGGTCTTGCCGACAGGGATTTCTTCGTGCTGTTCGAACAGTATCGGCGGCTGGCGGGCGTGATGCCGGCCGAGGTGCATGAGATCCAAGGGCCGGACGCCGTCTGACCCCGCGCGTGCGCCGCAGCTGCGACGTTATTCTCTGGAGTTGACGACGCGGCGCCCGCTTCCGGACGCCGTGCTTACGCGCATCGGCCCGACGTGATCCCCGTCGGAGACGGCCCGTCTGTTTGAGTGGCAACTGCCATGGCCGCCAGCCGCCTCGCCATTTTGATAGCAAATCTCCCGTTTCAATCTGATCGATCGCTCTGGCGGCGTGGCGAGCCATGTGCCCCGCCCGCCCGAGGGGGCGTGCATCGCCGCTGTCCTTTCCCCATATGACCGACGATCCGTCCCGACATCGGGCGTACATGCGCTGACGGCCCCGCCGGATCGTGCCCCTGCCGGCCACATGGGTGCGCCGCGCTGAGCGGCGGCGGCCTCGCACCGGCATGCGCGCCGAAGCCTTCCGACCGGAAGAAAAATACAACCGATGACGGCGCAAAGTTGGCGGGCAATGCTGGGGTGTCGATACGGCCCATCCCGCAAAAATACGAGACGTAGTGTCTCAAATAGTGTTGCAAATGCCAAAAAGTGAGGTACTATGGCTCATACAAAATCGCAGCGGCCAAATATGAAAACCGACAAGGCCGCCGTTGATCGGGAGGAAGGCGTCATGACCAACGCCCAGCCCGGCGCAGATGACACTGCGTCGCTGATGACGCGTTTGTCGCAAGCCGAGCTCAGCTCGGCGGAGAAACGCCTGATCGAGACACTGTTCTCGCTGGCCGACTACGAGCTGGCGACGATGACGTCGGCAGCGCTGGCCGAGCAGGCCGGCGCCTCGCGGGCAACCGTCGATCGCCTGGCGCGCCGGTTCGGTTTCGCCGGACAGAAGGAATTGCGGCACGCGCTGTTGCGCGAGAGCCGCGCCATGAAGGCCGGCGTCGAGGAAGTCGCGACGCCGTCGCCGCAGATCGCGGTCGGCGATGACCCGGTCGAGATCGCCTACAAGGTGTTCAACAACGCCTCGGTCAGGGCGTTGAAGTTCGCCGAATTGCTGGCCCAGGCCGACGAACTGCCGCGCCTCGTCGAGGCGATGCATGCCGCCCGCACGATCCAGCTGTTCGGCGCCGGCGCTTCGGCGGTGGTCGCGCTCGACATGCATCAGCGCCTGTTGCGGCTCGGTCTCAACATCGGCGTGGCGCAGGACGCGCACACCCAGATTGCCCAGGCGGCCCTGTTGAAGGAAGGCGATCTCGCCATCGCCATCTCGTTCTCGGGCATGACCCGAACGACCGTGGAAGCGGCGGCGACGGCACATGCCCGCGGCGCGCGGGTGGCGGCCATTCTCGCCCGCGCCCAGTCGCCGCTCGGCGCCATCGCCGATTTGAAGATCCTGACGCCGCCCGGCGTCGGCCTGTTCGGCACGGACGCGTCGATGACGCGCATCCTGCAGATGATGCTGAACGAAGTGCTCTTTCACTGCCTGGCGGTGAGGGACGTGAGCCTGCTCGAGAACGTGCATCGGATCGATGCGGTGCTCAACAGTGAAAAAATAGAAGCCGGTGACGGACGTCGCCGGCCCGTAAGGAGCGACGATCGTGATCGATCCGCATGAGATTGAAAGACTGGAAGCGTCCGCACGACGAATAAGGGCCGGAATTCTGAGGCAAATCAACTCGGCGGGCTCCGGCCATCCCGGCGGCAGCCTATCCTGCGTCGAGATCCTGACGGCCCTGTTTGCCCACCGTATCCGGCCGCCGGCCGGTTGGTTCGGCCGCAATGCCCGTGACCGCGTCATCCTGTCGAAAGGACACGCCGCCCCGGCGCTCTATGCCGCCTTCGCCGAGGTCGGCATGATCCCCGACGCCGAACTCGACACGCTGCGTCAGTTCGGCAGCCGTCTGCAGGGCCATCCGGACCGCACCCGCCTGCCCGAAGTGGAGATGTCGACCGGCTCGCTCGGCCAGGGCCTCTCCGTCAGCCTCGGCATCGCCCTGGCGCAGGAGATCCGCAACGAACCCTTCCATTCCTACGCCATTATCGGCGACGGCGAGATCAATTCCGGCCAGATCTGGGAAGCCGTCGCCTATGCCGGCGCCCACAAGGTCAACCGGCTGGTTGCCATCCTCGACGCCAACGGCATTCAGAACGACGGCCGCGTCGAGGACGTGCTGGAGTTGCGCCCCTATGCCCCGAAGTTCGAGGCGTTCGGCTGGGCCGTGCGCGAATGCGACGGCCAGAACATGGCCGAAGTCGTCGAAGCCGTCGATTGGGCCTCGTCCGACGCCCCGGGTGAGAAGCCGCGCCTGATCATCGCCCACACGACCAAGGGTGCTGGCATTTCCTTCATCGCCGATCGTGTCGAGTGGCACAGCCACACGGTCAACGACGCGCAGTTGAAGGCTGCTCTTGAGGAGGTGATGGGCTGATGGCTGCTTCCCCGACCAATGCTCCCGACGGATTCGTGTCGCTGCGCGACGTCTTCGGCGATGCGATCATGGCGCTCGGCGCCCGCGATTCCCGCATTCTGATGCTGGATGCCGATCTCGCCAGTTCCACCCGGACGATGAAGTTCAAGAAGACCTACCCCAACCGCCACTTCAACTTCGGCATCGCCGAACAGAACATGGTCGGTGCCGCGGCGGGCTTCGCGCTCTCCGGCTTCATCCCCTTCGTCAACACCTTCGCGTCGTTCCTGACGCGGCGGGCCTGCGACCAGAT
>JARLIT010000293.1 GCA_031291575.1 Ancalomicrobiaceae bacterium | reverse complement strand
CGTCTCGACCCTGACGCCGTCGCCGTCCATTGCGACCGACAGCCACGGCGTGCCGGGACGCAGGCGGATGGTGGGATTTGCCAGTGCCGCATTGAAGGCGGTCGTCGGTGGCGGCTGGTCGTGCTCGCGGAAGAAGCGGGCAATGCGCCAGCGGGTCAGATCGCCGAGCGCGGGATAGTGCGTCATCAGTCCGCCGGTCTCGAGATAGCGGTGCGGATTGGTGCGCGGCAGCTGCTCGCGGCGGAACGAGATTTCGACCGAGCGGGCGCCGGCCTTCGCTGCGGCGAGCGCATTGTCGAAGGCGGCGGCGCCATGGCCGAGAATGCCGATGCGCTTGCCGCTGAGCGCGTTGAAATTGATCGGATCGTAGGAATGGTCGTAGGCGCTGTGCGGTAGCCGGCTCGAGATGAAGTGCGGCACGCGCCAGGCGCCGGCGCCCTCGAAGCCGGTAGCGATGACGACGGTGCGGGCGTAGCGGACGAACGGCTTGCCGGCGACGCGGGTTTCGACGCGCACGAGGCCGCCGGCATCGCCGATGTCGGTGACAAGCGTGCGGTTCTCGATGCGGATGCCGAGAACCGAGGCGTACCAGTCGAGATAGTCCTTCCAGTCGGTGCGCGGAAGGCGCTCGATCGCCTCCCAGGCGTCCGTGCCGTAGCGCGTCTCGAACCAGCGCTTGACCGAGAGATTGGGGATGCCGAACTCGTTGCCGACCGTCATTTTCGGCGTGCGCAATTCGCTCATGCGGGCGTAGGTGCGCCACGGACCTTCCTCGCCAGGAGCGCCGCGATCGACGACGGCGACGCGGGGCACGCCTTCGCGCTTCAGGTGCGCGGCGATGATGACGCCCGATTGGCCACCGCCGACGATCAGCACGTCGTCGACCACGCGGCCGTCGGGGCCGGCGAGCGGCTCCAGCCAGGGCCGATCCGGATAAGCAAGGGCGGCGAGGTCGGCGCGGGCCGCGCTGGCGAGCGCTTCCAGTGGATCGACGGCGGGCTGTGCCCCAGGCATGACCGTCATGATGCGACCTCGACCGGTTCGGCGGCGCGGACGGTGCGGCGCTGCGGGCGCAGACGATGGCGGCGGTAGAGTTCGCTCAACGCCACGATCACGGCGGTCAGCGCCAGCACGGTGACCTGCATGGCGTTGAGGTCGGGCCTGAGGTCGTGGCGGAATTCGGAAGCGACCATGAGCGACAAGGGCTGCGTCCGGCCGGCGAGGAACATCGAGATGGTCAAGTCGGCGAGCGACAGGATGACGCCGATGGAGAAGGCGCCGGCGAGCGCACTCTTCAACTGCGGCAACAGCACCAGTCGGAAGCTCTGCCATGGCGTGGCGCCGAGGTCGCGGGCGGCCTCATCGAGACGCGGATCGATGCGGATCAACACGGCCGAGATGAGGGCTGTGGTGAAGGGGATCACCACCAGCGACTGGGCGAGGATCAGCGCGACGGCGCCGCGCTCCAGATGGATGCGGCTCATGATCATGGCTTGCGCGATGGAGAGCACCGACTTCGGCACCAGGAAGGGGATGAGGATCAGCGCGGCAAAGCCGATGCGGAATTTCAGTTTGGGAGAGGTCAGCGCCATGGCCGCCATCAGCCCCAGACTCATGCCGATCAGCCCGACCGGCTGGGCGACGAGAAACGAGGTGATGAAGCCGCGGTGGAAGGCGGCATTGCCGGCGAGGGCGGCGTACCAGCGCAGCGAGAAGCCGGTGAGCGGGAAGGCCATCAGGTCGCTGTCGTTGAAGGAAAACACGGCGAGCACGACGATCGGCAGATAGAGGAACACGGTGGCGAGCGTCAGCGTGACGGCGGCGAAACGGCTCATGTGCGCCCCCGTTGAAGAACAGCGCGGGCGCCCTTGAACCGCGTCAGGGCGAAGCCGAGGAGAAGCGCGGTCAGGAACAGGGCAGCGAGGAGCGCCAGCGCCAGGGCCGAGGCGAGCGGCCAGTCGAACGCGGTGCCGAACAGGTTGTCGATCATCGCCATGGCGGTCTGCCCCGACACGCCGCCAAGGAGCGAGGGCGTCAGCATCTCGCCCGCAGCGAGCGCGAACACGGCGAAGACCCCGGCGGCGAGGCCGGGCGTCGTCAACGGCAGCGTCACCTTGAAGAAAGCGTCGATCGGCCGGGCGCCTAAATCGCGTGCGGCCTCGATCAGCCGGCGATCCACCATCTCGGCCGAGACCCAGATCGCCAGCACCATGTAGGGCAGGTTGTTGTAGGTCAGCACCAGACCGGTGGTGAAGGGGGTGAAGAGGAGCCACTTCACCGGCTGGGCGACGACGTGCAGATCGAGGAGCAGAGTGTTGATCAGTCCTTCAGCGCCGAGCACGATGCGCCAAGCGTAGATGCGCACGATCTCGCCGGTATAAAGCGGGGTCAGCAGCACGATCGTGCCGATGCCCTTCCATTTCAGCGGCGAATTGGCCAGTGCCAAGGCGATCGGATAACCGAGGATCGCCGTGAACAGCGCGGCGGTGGCGCCCGAAAGCACCGCTTTGCCGATCAGCACCCAGAATGACCAGCCGTTGAGAAGCTCGCTCCAGGCGCGCGGCGACACCGCCGGGATCAGCTGGAAGGCGTCGAAGTCGACCTCGAACACGGAAAAGACCACGAGAACGCCGAGCGGCACCACGCAGCCGAGCGCCAGCACGACTGTGACCGGAATGGCCAGATGGGCGCGGCCGAAGGCGAGGCGGCCGATCATGTGGCAAGCCTCGTGACGAACAGCCGGTCGGGGATCAGCCTGAGCCCGATGACCGCTCCCACTGCAGGCGGTTCGTGGCTGGCAATGGACAGGCGGACGCCGTTGACGACCACTTCGACGAGCGTGCGCTCGCCCTGGAACACCGCATGGGTGACGGCTCCGGTGAGCGATGCGGCGCCTTCGGCCACGGCGACACCTTCGGGGCGGACGACGAGGACCGCGCGATCGCCGGCGGCCAGTCCACCGACGGCGGCCGTCTCGATTAGCCCGAGCGGCGTATCGACGCTGGCGCGACCCGGAGCGGCGGCGGCGACAGTCGCCGGTACCAGCGTGGCGCCGCCGATGAAGTCGGCGACGAAGCTATCGGCCGGGCACGCATAGATGGTGTGTGGATCGGCCTTCTGGGCGATCTTGCCCTTGTTCATCACCACGATGATGTCGGAGAGGGCGAACGCCTCCTCCTGGTCGTGGGTGACATAGACGAAAGCGATGCCGAGCCGGCGCTGCAGGTCCTTCAATTCGATCTGCAGGTGGCCGCGCATCTTGCGGTCGAGCGCCGACAGCGGCTCATCGAGGAGGAGAAGGCGCGGCTCAGCGATGATGGCCCGAGCGACGGCGACGCGCTGCTGCTGGCCGCCGGAAAGTTGGTGCGGCAACCGGTCGCCGAATTCGCCCATGTGGACCGAGTCGAGGGCGCGGCGGACGCGGTTGTCGAGATTGGGCTCCTGGCCTCGTAAGCGCAGCGAGAAGGCAACGTTCTCGTAGACGCTCAGATGCGGGAACAGCGCATAGGACTGGAACACGGTGTTGACCGGCCGGCGCTCCGGCGGCACGCCGGCAAGTGATTGGCCGTCGAGCTCGATCCGGCCGGCGTCGGGGGTCTCGAAACCGGCGATCATCCTGAGGATGGTCGTCTTGCCGCAGCCGGACGGGCCCAACAGCGTGGTGAACGCCCGCTCGGGGATGTCGAGGTCGACGCCGGCGACCGCCGGGGCCCGCCCGTAGGACTTCGCCAGCCCGCGGGCGGCGAGAAGCAGCGGAGTGGTGGCGGGATCACGCGTGATCCTGACGTCTGCGGCTGATGTCATCTGATCGGTGCGGAGCCCTTGGGTTGTACGGCCGGGGCTCCGTCATCGGGCAGGCTCCCAGCCAGGTTCATTTTTGCGAGCAGAGCGAAGCAATCCAGGTGCCAGTTCGTTTCGGATTGCTTTTGCGCGGATGTCATCCCCGGCGAGCCTTGCAACGCAAGGCGAGGGAAGGGGATCCAGACTCCAGTTCCGCGATCTTGACTCTGGATCCCCTTCCCTCGCGTTCTTCG
>JARLIT010000009.1 GCA_031291575.1 Ancalomicrobiaceae bacterium | reverse complement strand
CCGCCCTTCAGTTTACTCTGCAGGATGTTCAATATCTCCGTATCCACGGAGGCCATACCGCGCTGGGCCAAACGGCCCAGGTTGGAAAGCGACGCCTCGCCAGTGGCGCCCACGATACCGTCCGAGGTTGGAACGCCGATGCCGGAAAGCGCCAGCGAGGCCGCGTGGAAAGCGGCATCCGCCGCCGTCATGACCTTGAGGGCGCAACCCATCTTCGCGCCATCGCAGATCATGCCGGCCACATTGCCGACCATGTTGCTCACTGCCAGCCCGATCTGCTCGGCACCGCCTCCTTCGAGCATCACCATCGCCGCGGCGATGCCCAGGCCGGCGGCATTGGAGCAGCCGCAAATGGCCGAAAGCGTCCCCAACTGATAGGTCGTGGCGGACGTCAGCACGCAGGCCAGCCCCAGAGCTTCGTCCACCCGCTCCTGACTGTAACCGCCTTCCTGGCCCCAGAGCATCACCGGCACCGATACGGTGATGCCCTTGTTGCCGCTGCCCGCCAAGGACATCACCGTGTAGGGCTCTCCGTTCATGCGAGCGAAGACTCCGGCGCAGACCAGATTCGAGATCCGCATACGGCAGTCCTGGGTAGCAGGCTCGGCGAAGCGCGAAGGCAACATCGACAGGCCATGGCGCGCGATAGCGATATTCATGTCTGCGCCCTTGCGCAGCGCCTCCCGATCGTCCGGGCTCATGGTCCTGGCAAAATCGACCATCTCCCCGAAGCTCAACTGGGCCAGCTTCGCCCGTAGCGACGGCTCCGCTTGCGCCTCAGCCACCGCCGCCTCGCCGCCGACGACACGACCGTTGGCCTCGAGCCGCACCAGGCGCGTGTGCTCACGCGCCAAGACCGCCCGACCGACACCATCCTCGCGAACCACCGTGCAGTCGATGTGGAGCCCGGCTTGGTCCGCGTCGACTTCGACACTCACCCCGTCGCCGGACATCAACTCCGTGGCCGAGGCCAGAATGGCGGAATCGGTCTGCTCGAAGACCTGCAGACCCAGGGATGGGTCCGGCAAGTTGGCACCGATGGCGAGGGTCCAGAGAATGCCTGTCTTGTTCTCGGATTTGGGCAGGTGCACGGCATAGCAGTTCTTGTAGGTCCGCCCATCGCATATGAGGCGCACGCTTTTCACCGGACCTGTGCCTTGCTTGGCAGCCAGGGCGGCCGCCCAGGCAATCGCCGCAGGTTCCGTGCAACCCAGAGCCGGGTTCCACTCGGCGCGGAGGAATTCCGAAAAGCGCATGGAAGTACCTTTCAAGACAAGTCTTATTGGCTCTGCTCAAGACAACGGCCAACACCCCAGACCGCCCGCCCCAACAGGCATGCTGCGGGACAGGCGCTCTGGCTGGTCTGAGCCGTTTGGTCGCCAGCGAATTGCTCAAAGTCTGCCTTGGCTGGAGGCCGGGATGTGACGCCGACCGCCCAGACCAATGGAGGCTTCAATCCTTGCGCGCAGTGTTCAAGTAAGCCATGCGCATGGCCGGATCGTCGCGCAGGTCCGCGGCCCTCCCCGAGAGCACGATTTCGCCGACCTGCAACACGTAGCCCCGGTCGGCGATCGCCAGTGCCATGTTGGCGTTCTGCTCCACCACCAAGATGGTGACCCCCTCGGCGTGGACCCGCGAGATCAGATCGAAGCTTCGATTCACGTAGAGGGGCGATAGGCCCATCGATGGTTCGTCCATCACCAGCAGCTTGGGCCGGGCCATGAGCGCACGGGCCATGGCCAGCATCTGCTGCTCGCCGCCGGAGAGCGTCCCCCCGGCCTGCCTGCGCCGATCGGCCAGCACCGGAAACATGCCGAACATGCGCTCTTTGTCCTGCCGCACCGCCACCTGGTCTGAACGCAGGTAGGCACCCATGAGCAGGTTCTCCTCCACCGTCAGGTCCGGGAAGATGCGCCGCCCTTCCAACACCGGAACGATGCCCATGCGCGAGATGTCCGCCGGCTTGCGGCCGTCGATGCGCTCGCCCTGGAATTCCACGGTGCCTTCGAATGGCCGTACCAGGCCCAGGATGGTCTTCATGGTGGTGGATTTGCCGCAGGCATTGCCGCCCAGCAAGCACACCAGTTCGCCTTGGCGCACCTCCAGTGACACCTTGCGCAGGACCTGGATCTGGCCGTAGCGCGTGGAAACGCCGTCAAGCCGAAGCATGGTCGGCCACCTTTCCCATATACGCCTCCACCACCCGCGGATCCTCCTGGATCGCGGCGGGCCGGCCCTCGGCGATCTTCTCGCCGTGGTCCAGCACCACGACCCGGTCGGAAATCGTCATCACCAGGTTCATGTCGTGTTCGATGAGCAGCACCGTGTGGCCCCGGTCGCGCAGCGAGGTGATCAGTTCCATGGCCAGCCGGGTCTCGTTCGGGTTCATCCCCGCGACCGGCTCGTCCAGGAGCAGCAGTTTTGGCTCCGAGGCCAGGGCCCGGGCGATCTCCAACCGCCGGCGGTTGGCGTAGGAGAGGACGCTCGCCTTCTGCTCCAGCCGGGGCAGCAGCCGGGACTGGAACAGGGCCAACAGATCCAGGGCGTGCCGACGCGCTTCGGCTTCCTCGCGCACGACCCAGGGCGGCTGGAACAGAGCCGCAAGCACCCCGGCGCGGGTGCGCGAATGCATGCCCACCAGGACGTTCTCAAGCACGCTGAGATTGGGGAACAGACGGATCTGCTGGAAAGTGCGGGCGATGCCGGCGGCGTTGATGCGGTCAGGGGATAGGCCGGTGAGGTCGGCATCCAGGAAGCGCACGTGGCCCGCGTCGGGCGGCACGAACCCGGTGAGGCAGTCGAACAGGGTGGTCTTGCCGGCACCGTTGGGCCCGATGACGCTGACAATCTCGCCCTGAGCCACATCGAAGCTGACGTTCGTGAGCGCCCCAAGGCCGCCATAACGCTTGCTGACGTTCTGGATTTGAAGAAAGGCCATGGCTTCACGCTCCCCGCTCGGGCGGCTGGGCCGCGTCCAGGAAGCGGTCGCCCTTGCCGTAGTCCACTTTCTTTCGCGGCGGCCAGGTGATCAGGAAGGAGTACTCCCGGCCGCCCAACAGCCCCTCGCGGCGAAGCAGCATGGTGCCCACCAGAACCGTGCCGAAAATGATCATCCGGTAGGCGGCGAACACCCGGAACGCTTCGGTGGCCGAGATCAGAATGACCGAACCGACGATGGGTCCTATGAGGTTGCCGGGACCGCCGAAGGCCAGGATGGTGACGATGTTGAAGGTTTCCGGATAGCTGAAGGCCTCCGGCGAGATGTAGCGCATGTAGTGGGCGTAGAAAGAACCAGCCAAACCGGCCAGGGCGGCACTCAGCACGAAGGCAACGGTCTTGAAGTGGATCAGCGGGATGCCGCAGGCATGTGCGGCCCGCTCGTCTTCCCGGATCGCCTTGAGCGCCCGGCCAAAGCGGGAGTTCACCAGCCTGGACAGGGCGAAGACCACCAGCACGTCCACCACGAGGATCAGGTAGTAGTAGTCGGCTGGGGCCGAGAGTCTGCGTCCGAACAGCGTGGGCACGGGGATCCCTGCGATGCCCAGGGGGCCCTTGGTGAGGTCCACCCAGTTGAGGAACACCAGCATGATGATGATGTTCAGGCCCAGGGTCGTGAGGGTGAGGTAGACCCCCTTCAGCTTCATCGTCGGCTTGGCGATGAGCCACGCCACCACCGCAGCGCCGAGGGCTCCGGCGATCATGCCGACCCACACGGACCAACCGGTGCGCATGACCAGAATGGCTGAGGTGTACGCCCCGACGCCGTAGAAGGCGGCGTGGCCGAGGGAAAACAAGCCGGTGTAGCCATTCACGAGGTTCAGGCTGGAGGTGAGCAGAACGTAGATGCCCACCAGCACCAGGATGCGCAGGACGTAGGCGTCATGGATGATCTGCGGCATCGCGGCCAGCGCCGCCAGGCCCAGGGCAAGTGGCGCGCGCCGCACGCAAGGTACGATGAGCGGGTGTTCCAGGATCCGCATGGGGGCTACCGAATGTTTTCTTTCCGGCCGAACAGGCCTTGCGGCCGGAACAGCAGGAACAGGATCAGGATCGCGAACGAGAACACGTGCCGGTAGCCTGCGTTCAGGTAGGCCACCGCCAGATTTTCCACCTCGCCGAGGAATAGTCCGGCCACGACAGCGCCGGGCACGCTGCCGAGTCCGCCGAGGATGCAGGCGCTGAAAGCCTTCAGCCCCATCATGCCGCCCATCGTCGGATAGACCGCATTGTAGTAGAGGCCGACCAGCACGCCTGCCAGTCCGCCGAGGGCCGAGCCCAGGGCGAAGGTGAGCGAGTAGATGCGGTTGATGCCCACTCCCAGCACGTAGGCCGCCTCATGGTCCTGGGCGGCGGCGCGGATCGCCATCCCCACCTTGGTGCGGTCAAGGAGTACGTAAATCAGGGCGATCATCGCCAGCGTCACCCCGTATACGGTGAGCTGGAGGCCGGTGAACGTCAAACCCATCACCGTGACCGAACCAGTTTCCTGACCCAACGGAAAGGTCTTGGTCTCGGCCCCCCAGATCAACTGGGCGGCATTCACCATGATGGTCGATATGCCGATGGTCACCAGCAACGACGAGGTATGCGGAGCATTGCGCAGGAGGCGGAAACCGAAGAATTCGATGACCACCCCCAACGCCCCGGCGGCGACGACCGCCAGGACGAAGGCCCAGAGCAGGTTACCACCGACCAGGGATACCACGGTGTAGGCCACGAAGGCCCCCGCCATGAAGACTTCCCCGTGGGCGAAGGTAACGAGCTTCAGGGTACCCAGGATCAGGGCGAACCCCACTGCGATCAGGGCGTACATGCTGCCCTGCGTCAGCCCGTTCAGTAGTTGTTGCGCAAGCATGGTCCCCCCAGGCCCTGGTTTATTCGCCGAGCAGGCCGGTTACTTGTCGGCCATCTGCCACTTGCCGTTCTTCACCATGATCTTCGAGAAGTCCTTCACCGGGTTGCGGTCGGCGTCGAAGCGGAACTTGCCGGTGACGCCCTCGAAGCCGTCGGTCGCCGCCAGTGCGTCGCGGATGGCCTTGCGATCGACGCCACCGCGCTCGATGGCGTTCGCCAGCAGCATCACGGCATCATAGGTGAGGGCCGAATGGTCGTGTGGCGGCCGTCCGTAGGTGGCGGCGTAGGCCTTGGTGTAGTCCGCCGACACCGACCGGGTGTCGCCGGCGAAATAGATGGCGTTGGCGCGGATGCCCTCCACGGCGTCGCCGGCGTTCTTCACCAAATTCTCGGTGCTCAGAGAGCCCGGACCCATGAGGTCAGTCTTCAAGCCCAGGGATTTCATCTGGGTCGCGATCAAGGCGGCGTCAGCCCATTGAACGGCCAAGAACACCATATCGGGTTTGGCATCCATGATCTTGGTGACGATGGCGGTGAAGTCCTTGTCGCCGGGGATGAAAGATTCCTGGTTGACCACGTCGGCGCCAAGCTGCTTGGCAGTCTCGGCAAACACCTTGTTGGCCACCAAGCCCCAGTCGTTGTTCACATAGATCGTGCCGATCTTCTTGTGGCCGAGGTCACGGACCGCCCACCGGGCCAGGAATGCGCCTTCCATGGACTGGGTGGTGCCCGCCCGGAAGATGTACTCGCCCTTCTTGGTGAAGTCGGGGTGGGAGGCGGTGGGCGATATCTGAACCAGTCCGCCGTCGTTGTAGATCTCGGCTGCAGCCATCGATGCCGAGCTATTGAAATCGCCCACCACCGCCAGCACGCGGGGATCGCTGACGAATTTCTGGGCGATGAGGATGGCCTCCTTAGGATCGGCCTTGGAATCCTCGATCAGCAGCTGGAGTTTTTGGCCTTTGATCCCGCCACGGTCGTTGATGGTTTTCTGCGCCAGAAGAGCCGCGGTCTTGAAGTAGTTTCCGTACTCGGCGTTGTCGCCGGTCAGCGGCGCCGAAACGCCGATGTAGACGTCGGAAGCGGCCAGGGCCGGCGAAACAACCAGCGCCGCTAGGGTTGCAAGGGCTGCGATCATTCTCATGCTTCACTCCCAGGTACAAGCTGGGGAACGCCCAGCAGGTTGTTGGTCAATGCGATGTCATGAGCGAGGTTAGCAAGAAGTTCGTCTTCCTCCCGGCGCTTTAGCGCCCGGAGAATTTTCAGATGATATGGGGAGCTCTTAAGTCTCGAGCGACTGTGCTCCACGTACACCTGCGTACTAGCTCGGCGTAGCTTCCTAATCAGCTCAAGGATTAGTTCTTCCAATATGCGATTACCGGCGAACCGGGCCAGAGCCAGGTGCACCTCCTCGCCGTTCTTCATCCACTCGATGATGGAAAGACCGCGTTGGTCGGCCTCCTCCTCGTCGCGGATGAGTTGGTCGACGATCTGATCTTTCTCGGGATCCATGTTTTTCAGGGCCAGACGGGCCGCTTCGCTCTCCAGCAGCAGGCGCACTGCAAGGGCGTCGCGCACATCCTTCGCGCCGATGGTCACCAGCCGGTAGCCGACGCGCGGGATGTTCTGCAGGACGCCCTCGTTGCACAGCGCTACCAGGGCTTCTCGCACCGGAGCGCGGCTGGCCTGGAACTGCTCGCCCAGCCGGGCCTCGGTCAGGAACTCGTCGAGGCCGATCGAGCCGATCATGATCTGCTCCAGGATCGTCGAGTAGATCTTCTCCTTGAGCGACCCGGCCATGGCGTCAGCCTACAATGCCAGCGCTGGCGGCCGCTTCGCCAACGGCGCGCAGGTTGGCCTCAGGCGTGTTCTCGGGGAAAGTGCAGCCGGGAGCCAGGATGAATCCACGTCCCCCAGTCTGGCGAATGGCCTCCAAGGCCTCTGCCCGCACGTCGCTTGGGCTTGCGGCGAAGGCGCGCAAATGGTCGATGCCACCGATCAGGCACTTGTCCGTGCGTCGACGCGCCTCGGCCAACGACGGCCCGGCCAAGCGGTCCTCCCAGCTGAGAGCGTCGACGTCGTAGTCCTTGAGCAGGTCGAAATAGGAGCCCTTCTCGCCATGGATGTGCAGCATAAGCAGCGAGCCCGGGCGCAGAGCGGCGAGCACGGCGCGCTCGTGCGGCATGGCAAGGGACTTGTAGCTGTCCTCGCTCAGCCAACTCGGTTCGCAGCCGTAGGCGCCGAACATGAACCCGTCGATTCCCGCTTCCTCTATGGCGCAGCGACCGAAGGCGGCCAGATTGCGGGCAATGACCCCGAGCCCCTGCTGCACCAACTCCGGCTCAAGCTCCCAGTGTTGCATGATGGTATGCCAAGCCAGCCGCACGCCCCAGTGAAAGGGCGAATACAGCGTCTGAATCACCGGCGTGTCGGGCCCTACTGCGGCTCGGATAAGCTTGAGCGACTCCAACTGGCGGCCAAAGCCGCCCTGGTGCGGATCCAACTCCTCCAGCAGACCCCAGACCGACGGATCAGAGGCGAACTGGAAGTTGACCGGGGTGTCGTAGTTCTCGTCGTACATCACCTTCACGTAGTCCGGCCGAAACCGCCGGTGGAAGGCCAAGGTGAACTCGGCAAATTCCCGCACGCCCCGATTCTGGGTCTTGGAATGGACGTAGACGGAAAACGGCACCCGCTCGACGGGCTCGCCCCGCAATGCGGCCCGAACCTTTTGCTGGCTGTTCACGAGGAAGATTCCTTCTGATCATATTTCTGGTATGATCAGAACGATAACAGCCGACTATGGCCTGTCAAGTCCGGCAAAATCGGCAGCGCGGAACAAATCGACAAAGGCGGCCACCTTTCGCCGCTCAACTTGAGACCTTAGTGGCAGTCCCATGTCTGCGACACTGAAGCGGGTGGGGATGAAAATGCGGCATCTGGTCGATACAGGAACAGGGAAGCTCCAGCGCCTTGCAGGAACCGATCTAGGGCATTTCGCAATTGAAACAGGGAGTTCCAATAAGGCGTTGCCGTCTCATGCCAGACGGATGACACTGGGGCACGCGGCAGGGGCAGCCGCTGCAGCATCCCCGCCACCCGGTCGGCAACCTCAGCTGATGGCGGCCGCGCAGATCGCCATGCCCGCGAGGGCATCGTGCGTATGCGTTCCGTCGAGGCAGCAGACACTGAGCGCGGCATAAGAGATCCCGAACGCCCCCACCAGCAGCAAAGTCTTGGCGCCGAACATCCGCTTCAGCCAGCCGGACTTCGCCGTTGCCGTCGCGGCCACATCAGCGCTGGAAACCTCGACATCGGCTGCCGACGTCATTGCCGCAACTTCGGTCGTCGGCTCGGACGCCGATTCGGTCTCCGGATCGTCGAACGAAACTTCGGCGCTGAAGGTCTCGAAGAATTCGCCGGCGAGCTTGCGGGCGGTGGAATCGATGAGGCGCGCACCCAACTGAGCGAGCTTGCCGCCGATCTGGGCGTCCACCTCATAGGTGAGCAGGGTCGCCGCCGGCCCGTCCTCGCTGAGGTGGACGACGGCACCGCCCCGGGCGAAGCCGGCAACCCCGCCCGAGCCCTCGCCGCTGATCCGGTAGCCGTTCGGCGCATCGATGTCGCTGAGCGTCACCTTGCCGCCGAACGTTGCCTTCACAGGACCGATCTTCAGCGTCACCTTCGCCGTCATCTCGGTCGGCGACGTCATCTCCAGGCTGTCGCAGCCGGGAATGCAGAGTTTCAGCACCTCGGCATCGTTAAGTGCGGCCCAGACCACGTCGCGGGACGCGCTGATTCGGCGGGTGTCGGTCATTTGCATGGCGGATCATCCTCAGGTTGGCAGAAGCTGGCGCGCGCCCTTGCGGCGGAACGCGGTCATCTCGGCAATGATCGACAACGCGATCTCTTCCGGCGTGATGGCGCCGATATCGAGCCCGGCCGGCGCCCTCAGCCGATCAAAGCGCTCGGCGGCCACGCCCTTGGCGACGAGGTCCTCGCGCAGCGCCGCCACCTTGCGGCGGCTACCGACGAAGGCGACGTAATCGCTCTCGGCAGCCAAAGCTGCCGTCAGCGCGGCCTCATCCGACCTCCCTTGCGTCGAGACGACGATATAGCGGTGCTCTGAACTCGCCTTATCAAGGTCGAAGCCGGACATCCGCTCTCGGACCTCGGCAAATAGCGATTGGTCCTCGGCGCTAGCACACACGGTGATGCGGAAGCCGAAGCGCGGTCCGATGTCGGCGAGCGCCAGGGCGACTGGGCTGGCTCCGAGCACCACGAGATTCGGTTTCGGCAGCATCGGCTCGATAAAAATGTCCATGGTGCCGCGGCTCGGGCACATGTTGCGGGCAAACCTGACACCCTCTCGCTCCTCTCCTGGCTTGATGCCCAGTTCGGCGAGAATGTCCTTCGGCACCACCGAGATGAGCCGCGGCTGGCCGTCGGCCAATGCGTCACGCGCCGCCTTTAGGACCGCGCCGCGGGCGCAGCCGCCGCCGATCCAGCCGTCGGAAATGGTGCCGTCGGAGCGCACCACCGCCTTGGCGCCGGCCTTGGCGGCGGTCACAGAGACGGTGCGCACAACGGTCGCCAAACAGAAGGCTTCGCCGCGCGATTTCAGGCCGGCGACGAGGTCGATGAGATCGGGCTGCGGCTGCATCGGCAGAACTCCTCACAGGCGCGCGAGATAGGGTTCGAGGGCCATCAGGCTCTCGAGCGAATGGGCGGCCGAGAACAGATCGACGAAGGGCAGCGCTGCGGCCATACCGCGCGCCGACGGCTCATAGCCGTCCCAGCCGATGAGCGGATTGAGCCAGACGATGCGTCGGCAGCGGCGGCGAAGCGCGGCCATTTCGGCCCCGAGCCGCTCCGGCGCGCCGGTATCGTAGCCGTCGGACAGGATCATCACGCAGGTGCGCGAATGGATGAAGCGAGCCGCATGATGCCGGTTGAAGTCGGCGAGGCTGTCGCCGATGCGGGTGCCGCCGCCGACGCCCTCCGCCATCAGGGAGAGCCGGTCGAGGGCGCGCGCGGCGTCCTTTTCTTTGAGCGCGTCCGACACATGCACCAGGCGGGTGTGGAACAGGAATGCTTCGGCTTCGCGGAACTGGTCGAGGACACCGTGGACGAAGCGCAGGAACACGGCGGTGTAGAGGCTCATCGATCCGGATGCATCGAGCAGCACCACGAGGCGCAGCGGCTTATGGCGAGGCCGGCGTCGCACCAGTTCGATCGGCGTGCCGCCGGTCGCAAGGCTCGCCCGGATGGTGCGCCTGAGGTCAAGCCGCGGTCCGCGTCGCGCTGCCCGGTCGCGCCGGGTGAGACGGGCGCGCATGCTCTTGGCCAGCCGTCCGGCGAGCGCATGCGCTGCAGCGAGCGCCTCCGGGTCGGCGATCTTGCGGAAATCCGTGCGCGCCAAGCTCTCTGTGCGGCTGGCACCCTCGCGTCGCGCCGCCGGATCGGTCGGCAGGTCGGATGCATCGGAGCCGCGCGACACGTCGATCGGCATACCGCCAGTGCCGCTTGAGCGGTCCGGCTCGGCGAGCGAGCGCATGGTGCGCTGGCTGACGTTGGCGCCGGCGACCGCGACACGGGTCTTCACCCTCTCGCCCCTCCAGAAGGCGTCGAACAGCACGTCGAACGCCTCCCAATCGGACCGTCGCCCGGAAAACAGCGCCCTCAGCGCCGGCTTGACCTCGGCCGGCCGGTTCATACCGGAGGCAGCGACGAGGCAAAGCGCGTCGCGGGTCTCGGCGAGGCCGAGTCGGAAGCCGTTGTCGCGCAGCGTGCGGACGAAGCCGGCGAGCCGCCGACGGATCGCCGGGCCGAGGTCTGAGGCTGCAGCGAGGTTGGGGCGCATCTCAGGCCACCCTGCCGATCAGGCGGTCGACGACTTCGGGCGTCACCCGCGAGCGATCCTCGCGCGTCTTTAGGACGCAGGCGAGCGTGTCGTAGACGGCCTCGCGCGCGCCCTCGAGCCGCGACACGCTCAGGCCAACGAGCGCGGCCGCCCAATCGAGCGTCTCGGCGATGCCCGGGATCTTCGACAGATCCTCCTTGCGGATCCGTTGTATCAGCCGGGCCACCTGCAACGCCAATGCCGCATCGATGCCGGGCACGCGGGCGATGAGGATGTGCGCTTCGCGGTCGACATCGGGGAAGTCGAGGGCGTGATAGAGGCAGCGGCGCCTGAGCGCGTCGGAGAGGTCGCGCGTGCCGTTGGAGGTCAGGATGACGCGCGGAATGGTGGTCGCTTGAATCGTGCCGAGTTCGGGAATGCTGACCTGGAAGTCGGACAGAACCTCCAACAGAAAGGCTTCGAATTCGGTATCGGCGCGGTCGATCTCGTCGATCAGCAAGACCGGCGCCACCGGTTGGCGGATGGCGGCCAACAGTGGTCGCTCAAGCAGGTAAGTCTCGGAAAAGATGTGCGCTTCGGTCGCGTCGGCGTCGCCGCCTTCGCGCGCCTTGATGGCAAGCAGCTGCCGCTGGTAGTTCCATTCGTACAGCGTGTCGGCGCGATCGAGCCCTTCGTGGCACTGCAGCCGGATCAGCCGGGTATCGTGGATCTTGGCGAGCGCCTTGGCCACTTCGGTCTTGCCGACGCCGGCTTCGCCCTCGATCAAGAGCGGCCGCTGCAGCATGTCCATCAGTTGCAAGGCGGTGGCGAGCGCCGGGTCGGCGATATAGCCGACGCCGGCGAGCCGGTCCGCGATGGTCTGGCGATCAAGCATCGTGGGACCTCGAAGGTGAGCCGGCATGTGCCCGCCTCAGTCGTGCAATCCGAGGCGCCGCGCCGCTTCCCACACCCGCCAGGCGTCGTGCGGCATCTGGATATGCGT
>JARLIT010000292.1 GCA_031291575.1 Ancalomicrobiaceae bacterium | reverse complement strand
TGGCGTTCCCGAAGCCAAGGCGGCGCTGGTCGATGCGACGCGCGACCTCGGCGGTCTCAGACCCAAGGACGCCGTCCTACTGGTGCTGAAGGGCCTGGCCTTCAAGCTCGGAGCCTCCAGTATCCACGGCATCGCCAACGCTTCGCACGTCATCAACGGCAGGCGTGCCCGGCGTCGTGAACTGCTGCACACCGACTATGATTCGTATTGGCGCGATCGCGGCGGCATCGAAGGAGGCCCGTTCGGCTTTGTTCTGCCGATCGCGGAGGTGGATGAATCCTCCACTCCGGGCAGTCGTCGTTCGGCGGCAAAATTGGCCTTCTGGCAGATCGGCACGTCGTCGCTCTAGTTGCGGTCCGACGGTGGTGGTGCTTCTGCTTCAGCCGGGCTGGAGGCGGTACGTTCGATCAGCCGGCCCGACAGGACCATCTTGCGCGGCGGTGCATCCGGCCGCTCCAACCGGTCGAACAGCAACGACATGGCGCTCTGGCCGATCTCGTCGATCGGCTGTTCGATGACGGAGAGCCCCGAACCGATCAGTTCCGTCCACAGTTCGTTGTCGAAGCCAGCGAGCGTCACGTCGGCGGGGATCGACAGTCCGGCTGCCCGCACGGCCTTGACCATGCCGAGGAGCAGCAAGCCGTTCGATGCGATGAAGGCGCGGGGATGGTCGGGTTCGCCGAGCCAGCGGGCCAGTTCGGTCGCTGCCCCCGCGATCGTCGGAGCGGTGAAATGCGCCTCCGGCGTGAGGCCGGCACTCAGCATCGCGGCAGCGTAGCCCTCGTGCCGCTCGACTGCCGTCGACGAGGTGTTGCCGAAGATGCCACCGATGCGGCGGTGCCCGAGATCGACGAGGTGTTCGATCAACTGCCGCGTCGCCCGCAGATTGTCGATGACGACGGCGTCATGCGTGCCCAAGGGGCCGGTGCGGTCGACCAGCACCACGGGGAAGTCGAAGGAGAGGCGCTCGATCCGGTCGGCGGTCTGGCGGGTCGGCGCGATGATCATGCCGGTCACCCGCTCCTCCTCCATCAACCGGAGATACATCGCCTCGCGCTCAGGGCTCTCGTCGGTGTTGCACAGGATGACGCGCATGTCCGAGCGGAAGGCGACGTCTTCGACCGACCGCGACAGGGCGGTGAAGAACGGGTTGCGGATGTCCGAGACGATGAGGCCGATGGTGCGCGAATGCTTGGATCTCAGCCGCCGGGCGGACAGGTTGGGGCGATAGCCGGTGGCGCGAACTGCGGCCTCGACGCGTTCTTTCAGGGCCGGGCTGACCGAGCCTCCGCTCAAGACGCGCGAAACCGTGGCCGTCGACACGCTTGCAGCGGCAGCGACATCCTTGATGCCGACGCCTGCGTCTGTAAACGTTCTCGTCATACGATTCATAACGTTGCCGCCTTTTGGCGAACATCTACGCATTTATGCGTTGTTTACAGCATTAAACAGTGTGGTATCAGTGGCGTCAAGATGTAATCGTTTTCTCGGCACCCCAGATGTGCACTCAACTACAAGACATCACACGGATTCCACGCTCGGATCGACGACTCGTCGGTCCGGCTCGGGCCGCCGCGCGGCCGCCGCAGGACGTGGTGCGGCGGTCCGCGGAGTGCGAGCCGGATCGGAGCCTAGCTGCCGGCGTTCCGGTTGTCCTTGACGGAGGTCACGCATGACGGCCGCCGTACATTTGACCGATGCCGTGACGGTCACTCTCAATCCGGCCATTGATCTGACGGTCACCGTCGACCGCTTCACGCTCGGACGCGTACAGCGGGCGCGGGCCTTGCAGTCCTGCGTCGGCGGTAAAGGCGTTAACGTAGCCGGCTGTCTGGCCGACTGGGGGCTGAAGGTCGATGCGACCGGCATCCTCGGCCGCGCCAACGACCGCGTCTTCGTCGATTTCTTCGCCGAAAAGGGCATCGCGGATCGTTTCATCCGCACCTCCGGCGAAACGCGCACCAATTTCAAGATCGCTGATACGGTGTCCGGCGACGTCACCGAGGTGAACCTTCCCGGCCTCGAGGTGTCGCAGTCGACCTTCGAGACGATGCGTGCAACCTTGCGGCGCGCCGTCGTGCCCGGACGTCCCATTGTGCTCGCAGGCTCGCTCGCCGAAGGCCTGCCGGTCACAACCTGGGTCGACCTCATCGCCGATATCACCGAGCGCGGCGGACGCGTCGTCCTGGATACGTCCGGCTCGGCCCTGGCGGCGACGCTCGGCGGTCCGCACGTGCCGCATGTCATCAAGCCCAACCGGGTGGAACTGGAAGGCGTCGTCGGCCGACCGCTGCCTGAGACAGCCGATGTCATCGCGGTGGCGCGGCATCTCGTCAAGCGCGGCGTCGGTCTCGTCGTCGTCTCGCGCGGCTCGAAGGGGGCCGTGCTCGTCGACAAAGATCAAGCGATCGAAGTGGTGTTGCCGGCGAAGACGGTGTTGTCGAACGTCGGTACGGGCGATGCGATGGTGGCGGGCCTTGTCGCCGGCATGATCGAGGGCGCGCCGCTCGAGCGCCTGGCGCGGTTGGCGGTCGCCTTTGCCTCGGCCAAGCTCGACCAGATCGGGCCGCATATCGGGACAGTCGCCGAGGTCGAGGCGCTGGCCGCAGCGGCAAAAGTGACGATTCCGGGCTGAGGTGGCCGGGAGCGACGGCAGTCCGGTACGGATCGGCTGCCCGAGCGAACAGATTTCTGATCCCTGACCCCATGCGCCGGATTGGACGGGTCCGGCGCGACGGGGCGGGGTGCGCAGGCGGGCTTTCTGGAGACTTCGGACCATGGTTCGATCAGGTCAAATTGGCCTGACTGGGCGGATCCGACTTCGCCAGAGACCGGTGCGGTTTGCAACTTGATGCCATCGGGCTGCAGGTCGTCTCTATGAGCGTGTGAGTACGATTGCGTCGGAGCGCTGATCGTGCTGTGACGATCCGGTCCCCCGCCGCGACCTCCCGTCCGGCCAATTCAAAATATCCTGCCAGCCCCGGTTGACGGCCGGTCGCGGCAGGGTGTCTGCATGTGCTATCCATGGACCCGGACCCAAGCCATCGGCCCCCGGGTTCCCCCCGATCAGGAGACGACGTCATGGCATTGGTTTCTCTGAGGCAGTTGCTCGATCACGCCGCTGAACACGGCTACGGCATGCCTGCCTTCAACATCAACAACATGGAACAGATGCTGTCGGTCATGGCGGCCGCCAAGGAGACGGACAGCCCGGTCATCATGCAGGCGAGCCGCGGTGCCCGCGCCTTCGCCAACGACATCGTGCTGAAGCACCTGATCCAGGCCGCCATCGAGCTCTATCCCGACATTCCCGTGTGCATGCACCAGGACCACGGCAACTCCGAAGCCACCTGTCTGTCCGCCATCACCAATGGTTTCTCCTCGGTGATGATGGACGGCTCGCTGAAGGCCGACGGCAAGACCCCGGCCGATTTCGACTATAACGCCGGTGTCACCGGCCGCGTCGCGGAGCTGTCGCACCTTGTCGGCGCCTCGACGGAAGGCGAACTCGGCGTGCTCGGCTCGCTCGAGACCGGCATGGGCGACAAGGAAGACGGCCACGGCGCCGAAGGCAAGCTTTCGAAGGAGCAGCTGCTGACCGACCCGGCCCAGGCAGTCGACTTCGTCAAGGCGACCAAGGTCGACGCCCTCGCCATCGCCATGGGCACCTCGCACGGTGCCTACAAGTTCTCACGCAAGCCCGACGGCGATGTGCTGGCGATCTACCGCATCAAGGAGATCCACGAGCGCATGCCGAACGTGCATCTCGTCATGCACGGCTCGTCCTCGGTGCCGCAGGATCTTCTCGATGTCATCAATGCCTACGGCGGTAAGATGCCCCAGACCTTCGGCGTGCCGGTGGAAGAGATCGTCAATGGCATCAAGCACGGCGTCCGCAAGGTCAACATCGATACCGACTGCCGCATGGCGATCACCGGCGCGATCCGCAAGTTCTTCGGCGAAAAGCCGGCCGAGTTCGACCCGCGCTCCTTCATGAAGCCGGCCATGGCCGCCATGCAGAAGGTGTGCAAGGAACGCTACGAGCAGTTCGGCGCCGCCGGCAACGGCTCCAAGATCAAGCCGATTCCGCTCGCCGAGATGGCCAAGCGCTACGCGTCGGGCGAATTGGCGCCGCGCATTTCGTAATTCAGCATTTGCAGCGACGGCAGCATCACGCTGCCGTCGCTGCGCACGCACGGTCGCGATTGAACGAGGGGGACGGCCCGGCCGCTCCCCCTCGGTCGCATCCGGGCCTCAAAGTGTCGATGCCGGACGCACTTTGGGATCGCGGGCGTAGACCAGCCGATAATAGCTCGAGGACGACGAGGCGATCGAGCGCAGCAGTCGCTCCGGCGTGGCCGTGTCGGCGCTGCATTTCTACGAGGCTGAGGGGCTGATTCGAAGCCGCCGCAGCGCCGGCAACCAGCGGCGCCACCCACGCGGCGTGCTGCGCCGCATTGCCGTCATCAAGGTGGCGCAGCGTGCCGGCGTTCCTCTCCGGGACATCGCCGTTGCGCTCGCCAAATTGCCCGCCGACCGTGCGCCGACGGTGAGCGACTGGGCGCGGATGTCGGCCCGCTGGAAAGCTGATCTCGACGGGCGCATCGAACGGTTGACGGTGTTGCGCGACCAGCTCGGCGACTGTATCGGCTGTGGCTGCCTGTCGCTCGAAGTGTGCCCGCTGCGCAATCCCGCCGATCGCCTCGGGGCCGAAGGCAGCGACGCACGGCCGCTGCCGGGGGCTGGCGAGACGGAAGATGCCTGAGCGCGTTGTGGCAGACTTGCGGCGCGGAAGGGGCAGTGGATCGCGGCCTTCGGCAGGATGACGGCGATTGTGGCGAGGTCGGTCAATGGTTTGGTCCGATGGCATTAACTCCCCGCTTACCCTGCAGTCGACCATCCCTGACGGAAGCTCGCCTGGGGCGATTCGCCGCAGCCGTCCGTGTCCCCGGCCGCTGTAGGGTAGTCGCGCCTGTCTGAAATTCCTTGCAATTATCTTACCGATTGAAAACGATTACAGTTTTGTGACGCGGACGGACTGGGTTTCCGCGTCGCAGTACCCCATATTAGTAAGGCGCGAATTTTCGATTTGCTGTTCCATGCGCAATCTTCCGGATTGAGGTGAAATCTGTAAACGATTACATCAGGCGCGGATCGGAGCTGGGGTTCGGCTGATAGCGCGATGCAAGTCGCCGATAGTCACCGGGGCCGAGCGCCAAGCGGGCGGGAACGGGGTTCCTGAAACGCTACCATCGAGGGCGGGGGTGCCCGGCACATCCCGCCAACCAGATCACGAGGAGTTCCAAGAATGCCCGTTTCGACACTCAACGAGCTCGACGCCTTGGTCGCTCGGGTCAAGAAGGCTCAGCAGATCTACTCCACCTATACGCAGGAGCAGGTCGATGCGATCTTCCGCGCCGCAGCCTTTGCCGCAGCGGCCGCACGCATTCCTCTGGCCAAGATGGCCGCAGAGGAAACGGGGATGGGCGTGATCGAAGACAAGGTGGTGAAGAACCACTTCGCCTCCGAATACATCTATAACGCCTACAAGGACGACAAGACCTGCGGCGTGCTCGAGATCGACGAACTCGGCGGCACGATCACGGTCGCCGAGCCGGTCGGCCTCATTTGCGGCATCGTGCCGACCACCAATCCGACCTCGACTGCCATCTTCAAGGCGCTGATCTCGCTGAAGACCCGCAACGGCATCGTGTTCTCGCCGCATCCGCGCGCCAAGTTCTCGACCTGCGCCGCCGCCAAGCTGGTGCTCGACGCCGCGGTCGCTGCCGGCGCGCCGAAGGACATCATCGGCTGGATCGACACGCCGACCGTCGACCTCTCCAACGCGCTGATGAAGCACCCGCAAATCAACCTCATTCTGGCCACCGGCGGTCCGTCGATGGTCAAGGCGGCCTATTCGTCCGGCAAGCCGGCGATCGGCGTCGGTGCCGGCAACGCCCCGGTGATCATCGACGAATTCGGCGACATCAAGCGCGCCGTCGCCTCGATCCTAATGTCGAAGACCTTCGACAACGGCATGATCTGCGCCTCCGAGCAGGCGGTCATCGCGGTCGATTCGGTCTATGACGCGGTGCGCGAGCGCTTCTCCACCCATGGCGGCTACATCCTCAGCTCCGAGGAACTCGACGCCGTCCGCAAGGTGGTGTTCCCCAACGGCCACCTCTCCGCCGAGGTCGTAGGTCAGTCCGCGGTGAAGATCGCCGAACGCGCCGGCGTTTCCGTGCCGGCCACCACCAAGGTGCTGATCGGCGAGGTCGACATCGCCGGCGAGGAAGAGCCCTTCGCGCACGAGAAGCTGTCGCCGACGCTCGCTCTCTACCGCCGCGCCGATTTCGATGCAGCGCTCGACGCCGCGGCCGCCCTCGTCGCTCTCGGCGGCATCGGCCATACCTCGGTGCTCTACACCGACCAGGATCTGCACTCCGACCGCGTCGCCGCCTTCGGCGCCCGCATGAAGACCGCCCGCATCCTGATCAACACGCCGTCGTCGCACGGCGGCATCGGCGACCTCTACAACTTCAACCTCGCACCGTCCTTGACGCTCGGTTGCGGCTCCTGGGGCGGCAACTCCATCTCCGACAACGTCGGCCCGAAGCACCTGATCAACCGCAAGACCATCGCAAAGCGGGCCGAGAACATGCTGTGGCATAAGCTTCCGAAGTCGATCTATTTCCGCCGCGGAGCGGTGGCCGAAGCCTTCAAGGATCTGCAGGGCAAGAAGCGCGCGCTGTTCGTTACCGACCGCTTCTTGTTCCTCAACGGCCATGCCGACACCACGATCGCGCTGTTGAAGGCCAACGGCATGGAGGTCGAACCCTTCTATGACGTCTCGGCCGACCCGACGCTGTCCGCCGTGCGTATCGGCGCCGAGCGGGCCAATGCCTTCAAGCCCGACGTGATCGTCGCCTTCGGCGGCGGCTCGCCGATGGACGCCGCCAAGATCATCTGGGTCCTGTACGAGCACCCGGAAGTGCACTTCGAGGATCTGGCGCTGCGCTTCATGGACATCCGCAAGCGCATCTACAAGTTCCCCAAGCTGGGCGTGAAGGCGGAACTCGTCGCCATCCCGACCACCTCGGGCACCGGTTCGGAAGTCACGCCTTTCGCGGTCGTCACCGACGATGCGACCGGCATGAAGTATCCGCTCGCCGACTACGAACTGACCCCGAGCATGGCGATCGTCGACGCCAACTTCGTCATGAACATGCCGAAGTCGCTGACCGCCTTCGGCGGCATTGATGCGGTGACCCATGCGCTCGAAGCCTATGCGTCGGTTCTCGCCAATGAGTTCTCCGACGGCCAGGCGCTGCAGGCACTGAAGCTGTTGAAGGACTACCTGCCTGCCGCCTATTCGGAAGGCGCTGGCAATCCGGAAGCGCGCGAGAAGGTGCACAATGGCGCCACCATCGCCGGCATTGCCTTCGCCAACGCCTTCCTCGGCGTCTGCCACTCGATGGCGCATAAGCTCGGCGCGGCCTTCCATCTGCCGCACGGCCTCGCCAATGCGCTGCTGATCTCGAACGTCATCCGCTACAACGCCAACGATAACCCGACCAAGCAGACGGCCTTCTCCCAGTACGACCGTCCGCAGGCCCGTCGGCGCTACGGCGAGATCGCTCTCCACCTCGGCATCCCCGGCGAACGTACCGGCGAGCGGGTGGAAAATCTGATCGCCTGGCTCGACGGCCTGAAGAAGCACCTGGGCATCCCGGCCTCGATCCGCGAAGCCGGGGTTTCCGAGGACGACTTCTTCGCCAACGTCGATCGGGTCGCGGTGGAAGCCTTCGACGACCAGTGCACCGGCGCCAACCCGCGCTTCCCGCTGATCTCCGAGCTGAAGCAGATCCTCATCGACAGCTACTACGGCCGTGCCTTTGACGAATCGACCGAACACAACGACCCGGTCCTGGACGTCGTCGCAATCCCGACGCTCGCCACCGGTCACGCCGCCGAATAGTATCCCCCTCGATCCGCTCGCTCGGGCAGAGGCGCGTTCCGTCCGGCGCGCCCTCACCGGCGAGCGGGTCGAGTGATTTCCGACCCATCCGCCGGCGTCTGTCGCCGGCTCGCCGACCTGACTGACCCCAACGGAGCTTACCCATGGCTGTACGCGTCGCAATCAACGGTTTCGGACGTATCGGGCGCAACGTCCTGCGCGCCATCATCGAATCCGGCCGCACCGACATCGAAGTGGTCACTATCAACGACCTCGGGCCCGTCGAAACCAATGCGCACCTGATCCGCTTCGACAGCGTGCACGGCCGTTTCCCCGGCGTGGTGACGACCGGCGCCGACTGGATCGACGTCGGCCGCGGCCCGATCAAGGTGACCGCCATCCGGGACCCGTCGCAGCTGCCCTATGCCGAACTCGGTATCGACGTGGCGCTCGAGTGCACCGGCATCTTCACCGCCAAGGAAAAGGCCATGGCGCTCGTCACCGCCGGCGCCAAGCGCGTGCTGGTCTCTGCCCCGTCTGACGGCGCCGACCTGACCGTGGTGTTCGGCGTCAATCACGACAAGCTGACCAAGGACCACATCGTCGTCTCCAACGCCTCCTGCACCACCAACTGCCTGGTGCCGGTGGTAAAGGTTCTGAACGACGCCATCGGCATCGACCATGGCTTCATGACGACGATCCATTCCTACACCGGCGACCAGCCGACGCTGGACACGCTGCACAAGGACCTCTACCGCGCCCGCGCTGCCGCCTTGTCGATGATCCCGACCTCGACCGGTGCGGCCAAGGCCGTCGGCTTGGTGCTGCCGGAACTGAAGGGCAAGCTCGACGGCACGTCGATCCGCGTGCCGACCCCGAACGTTTCGGTGATCGACTTCAAGTTCGTCGCCAAGAAGGCAACCACGCCGGCAGAGGTGAACGCAGCGATTCTGGCCGCCGCCGCCGAAGGACCGCTGAAGGGCATCCTCGGCTACACCGACCAGCCCAACGTTTCCTCCGACTTCAAGCACGATCCGCTCTCCTCGATCTTCCATCTCGACCAGACCAAGGTGATCTCCGGCACCCTCGTGCGCATCCTCAGCTGGTACGACAACGAATGGGGCTTCTCCAACCGCATGGCCGACACCGCTGTCGCCATCGGCAAGTTGCTCTGAGGACATCAAGAACAACGGCCCGTTCGAGCCATTCTGGTGAAGTGCCAGGGCCCTCCCACCTGATGCGGCAAAGGGATCTGCCTCCCGATTCCGATGTCGTCTGCACTTCGCCAACCTGATCGGCTCGAACGGGCCGTCGACTTGGGGAATTCGCGATTTGGCCGCGACGCAATCGCCGCGGCCTTGCCATTCTGGGGGAGCGTCCGTCCCGCTCCTGGTCCAGTGACCGCGTCGCAGCCATGCCGCTGCAGCGGCCGGCCCGCCCGTTCGACCGCGGGGCCGCGGCACGATGCCGCACATGTCGCCGAGTGCCGCCGCCCTATCCTGTCGGAGGCGGCCTGCGACCATCAACACCATCACGTCTGGTTCGCGCTTCTCGCATTCCATGCATGGCTCGGCGATCAGACATACGTTATCGCATGATTAACCCAACGGCCGGAATGCCTGGGTAGCGATGGTGGTGGTACGGCGGAAACCCTGCGCAGTCGGGGAAAAATGCGGTAGAACAGGGCTTATTCGCGCCGCCTTCTGAGCGCAATACTCGCCGCAAGGCTGAGCGTCCTGCAGTCGCGATCCGGACTATCACTCAATTGATTACGCATGACTGATGGACACCTATGCTGAATGTGACGTAGCGCAAAGAGCGGCAAGGTCCGGGTGTTATCCTGCCGACGTGCATTAAAGGCAAAGTTCAACAAGGCGGTCCGTGCAGCGCGTCCTCCGAGGACGGCGGCGCGGGGATCGCAAGCGGAGAGAGTGGACCCATGAACATGCAGATGCGCATCGACCCCACGGGCGATGAGACGGCTCAGGGCGGACTCGCTCCCTGGCGCGGTTTTCAGGGTGGTGACTGGCAGCGCGGCGTCGACGTGCGCGACTTCATCCAGAAGAACGTGACGCCTTACGATGGCGATCAGGACTTTCTAGCCGAAGTGACGCCCCGCACCGAAAAGCTGTGGGCGGAACTGAAGGACGTGCTGAAGGCCGAGCGCGACAACGGCGGCGTCCTTGCCGTCGATTCCTCGCGCGTATCGACCATCGTCTCGCACGGACCTGGCTATATCGACAAGGACTTGGAACAGATCGTCGGCCTGCAGACTGACGCCCCTTTGAAGCGCGCCGTGATGCCGTTCGGTGGCTGGCGCATGGTGAAGAGCGGGCTCGACGCCTACGGCCTCAAGGGCGAGGACTGGTTCGGCACGGTGTTCCCGGGCATCCGCAAGACGCACAATGACGGTGTCTTCGACGTCTACACGCCGGAAATGCTGAAATGCCGCAAGTCCGGCATCATCACCGGTCTGCCGGATGCCTACGGCCGCGGCCGCATCATCGGCGACTATCGCCGCGTCGCGCTCTACGGCATCGACAGGCTGATCGAGGTGAAGAACGCCGAGCGGGCGAGCCTGGAAGTCAGCGCCTTCGACGAGTCGGTCATGCGGCTGCGCGAGGAACTCGCCGAGCAGATCAAGGCGCTCAAAGAACTCGCCAAGATGGGCAAGTCCTACGGCTTCGACCTGACCCGGCCGGCGATGAATGCCCGCGAGGCGATGCAGTGGCTGTATCTCGCCTATCTCGCTGCGGTGAAGGAAGCCAACGGCGCCGCCATGTCGCTCGGCCGCGTCTCCTCCTTCCTCGACATCTACATCGAACGCGACCTCGACGAGGGCACGCTCGACGAGACCGAGGTGCAGGAACTCTACGACCACTTCGTCATGAAGCTCCGCATCGTCCGCTTCCTCAGGACGCCGGAATACGACCAGCTGTTCTCCGGCGACCCGACCTGGGTGACCGAGTCGATCGGCGGCATGGGCATTGACGGCCGTACGCTCGTCACCCGCTCGTCGTTCCGCATCCTGCACACGCTGACGACGCTCGGGCCGGCGCCGGAACCGAACCTGACCGTTCTGTGGTCGGAGCGCCTGCCGCAGGGCTTCAAGGACTTCTGCGCCGATGTCTCGATCAGGACGTCGTCCATCCAATATGAGAGCGACGATCTGATGCGGCCCTATTGGGGCGACGACTACGGCATCGCCTGCTGTGTCTCGGCCATGCGCATCGGCAAGCAGATGCAGTTCTTCGGCGCCCGCGCCAATCTGGCCAAGACGCTTCTGTACGCGATCAACGGCGGTCGCGACGAGAAGTCGGGCGACCAGGTCGGCCCGACCTATGCGCCGGTTGCCGGCGACGTGCTCGACTACGACGACGTCGTCGCCAAACTCCTGCCGATGATGGACTGGCTCGCCAAGGTCTATGTCGGTGCGCTCAATTCGATCCACTACTGCCACGACAAATACTTCTACGAGCGGATCGAAATGGCGCTGCACGATCGCGACATCTTGCGCACCATGGCCTGCGGCATCGCTGGCCTGTCGGTCGCCGCCGACAGCCTGTCGGCGATCAAATACGCCAAGGTCAAGGTGATCCGCGACGACAAGGGCCTTGCCCACGACTTCGAGATCGAAGGCGAGTGGCCGGCGTTCGGCAACAACGACGATCGCGTCGACTCGCTGGCCGTCTGGCTGGTGGAGACCTTCATGACCGCCATCCGCAAGCAGCAGACCTACCGCAATTCGATGCCGACCCAGTCGGTGCTGACCATCACCTCGAACGTCGTCTACGGCAAGAAGACCGGCAATACGCCGGACGGACGCCGCGCCGGCCAGCCGTTCGCCCCTGGTGCCAACCCGATGCACGGCCGCGACGCGAAGGGTCCGATCGCCTCGATGGCGTCGGTGGCCAAGCTCCCCTACGCCCACGCGCAGGACGGCATCTCCTACACCTTCACCATCGTGCCTTCGGCCCTGGGTGCGGCCAACGACGAGCGCATCGCCAACCTGACCGGCCTCCTCGACGGCTACTTCGATCAGGGCGGCCACCACATCAACGTCAACGTGTTCGACCGCGAGACGCTGATTGATGCGATGGACCATCCGGAATTGTATCCGCAGCTGACCATCCGCGTGTCGGGCTATGCGGTGAACTTCATCAAGTTGACCCGCGAGCAGCAGCTCGACGTCATCTCCAGGACCTTCCATGGCCTACATTGACCAGCCGGAAGACGGCGACCTCGGGACGACAGGCCCCGAGGTCAAGCCCGTCACGGCCAAATCCGCAGAACCGGTGATCGACCCCGCTGGGCTGCCGCCGGATGAGGATTCGTCCTCGGCCCCGCCGGTGGTTGCGCGCCCTCGCGTCGACTCCAGTCTGAGGACCGCCACCCGCAAGGCGACCGGCGTGCGCGCCGTCCGCCCGGCGATCAAGGGCTTCATCCATTCGACCGAGATCGGCGGCGCCGTCGACGGTCCGGGCGTGCGCTACGTGCTGTTCCTCTCCGGCTGCATGCTGCGCTGCGCCTTCTGCCACAATCCCGATACCTGGCACATGCACGAGGGCAAGCCGACCAATTCGCGCGACGTGTTGAAGGACATCTCTGCCTACGGCAAGTTCCTGGCCCACACCCATGGCGGCGTCACGCTGTCGGGCGGCGAGCCTTTGGTGCAGACCGACTTCACCGCGGCGATCCTGCGCGGTTGCAAGGAGATGGGCCTCCATACGGCGCTCGATACCGCCGGGTTTCTGGGTGCCCATGCCGACGACTACCTGCTTGCCGACGTCGACCTGTTCCTCCTCGATATCAAGGCCTTTACCGAGGCGACCTATCACGACCTGACCGGCGTGGCGCTGGAACCGACGCTTCAATTTGCCCGCCGGCTGGCCGCCATGGGCAAGCCCGTGTGGCTGCGCTACGTGCTGGTGCCCGGCCTCACCGACAAGTTCGACGAGATCAACGGGCTTGCCGACTTCGCTCGTGACCTCGGCAACATCGAACGTGTCGACGTGCTGCCGTTCCACAAGATGGGCGAGTTCAAGTGGAGTGTCACCAACGTGCCCTACCGGCTTGGCGCCACCGAACCGCCGACATTCGAGTTGACGGAAGAGGTCCGCAACGTCTTCCGCGCCCGCGGGCTTCTGGCGCCCTAACGCGCGGAGCCTTGGACTGCATCCTTCCCACTGGCCTCGACTGCCCGAGGCCGGGCCGGCCCGCGGCAGATCCGTCTCCCTCTCCCGGATCTTGCCCGGCCGGCGCAATCTTCCGCTCGCCGTGCCGCCGCCTCGGTTTGGTCGCGATATCCCTCTCCGTCATTGCGAGCGAAGCGAAGCAATCCAGACTCTTTCTGTGAGTATCTGGATTGCTTCGCTTCGCTCGCAATGACGAAAATCGGTTGCTATTGGGTCTATCGTGCGTGGAAAATAGAATACGTCATCCGGTGTCATCTCGGCGAAAGCCAGGATCGACTATCGCATCATCTCGGAATGCGAGTGAGGTGCATCATAACGTCAGTCACCTCTCGTGGATTCAAAGTGGATCCCGGCTTTCGCCGGGATGACACCTTGGGCGTGAGTGTCCACTCGCGGCGCCATCCGCACCGCGCGTCCTCCGTGCCACCCTCGTCGCAGCGGAGCGCCGTCAGCTACCTATTCACGCTGCTCTCAGCGCGCGGCCGACATGGCTGGAAAGCGGCCGGTTGAGGTCGGCGGAGATCCAGGCGGCGACCTCAACCAGTTGTTCGAGGTTGATACCCGTCTTCATTCCCAAGCCGTGCAGCATGTAGACGAGGTCCTCGGTTGCAACATTGCCGGCGGCGCCCTTGGCGAAGGTGCAGCAGCCAAGCCCGCCGACTGCGGCATCGACCGTACGGATGCCTTCTTCGAGCGCCGCATAGATGTTGGCGAGCCCCTGGCCGTAGGTATCGTGGAAGTGCACCGCCAGCCGACCGATCGGCACGATCGTGGCGACGGCCCTGACCAGCGCCTTGGCGCGTCCGGGCGTGCCGACGCCGATGGTGTCGGCCAAGAGGATCTCGTGAGCGCCGAGTCCGTGCAGTGCCTCTGCCAGATCGACGACTTGCGAGACGGCGATCGAGCCTTCGTATGGGCAGCCGAGCGCGCAGGAGATGGACGCGCGCACCCGCATGCCGGCGGCAGCCGCCCGCCCGATCAACGGGCGCAGCCGTTCGATGGCTTCGGCGATGGAACCGTTGAGGCTGCGGCGGGAATAGCTGTCCGAGGCCGCGGCCGCGACGACGATATCGCGGGCACCGGCGGCAAGCGCCTGATCAAGCCCCTTCTCGGTGGCGATCAGCACAGGCAGCCTGAGCTGCGGCCGGCCGGCGAAGGCGTGCAACACCTCGCCCGTCCCGGCCATCTGCGGCATCACTTTGGGGGAGACGAAGCTGCCGGCCTCGATCGCGGCAAGCCCGGCCTCGGCGAGGCGCTCGATGAGCGCGATCCGATCGAGCGGGCTCACCAACACAGGTTCATGCTGCAAACCATCGCGAGGGGCCACTTCGACGATTGATACCTGATCCATCGGACCCTCACTCTGGCAATTCTGGGCGAAATCTGGCGCTCGCCTTGAGAATGGAGGTTCAACGAAGGTACTCTAAAACGGAGCGACTGGCATGCGGAATATCAATACTGCGGATGCATCCCAATGCGCTGTTGCTGCCCGGATCGCAGGCCCTCCGCCGTGGTGATTGCCAGAGGCCGCCGTTTCACGTTAATTCGCACCGAACGTCGGATCGAATGAGAAGCGGGCGCCCACTTGGTCACTCCCATGGTCAATCCGTCCCCCCATGTCCACATGGACGAGATCGTTGAAACCGCGCTGCATTTCGGCCGCACGCTGATGGAGTGCGGCGGCAGCGTGCGCGCCGTGCAGGAAACGACCTCGCTCGTCGCGCAAGGCCTCGGCGCTCGGCCGATCGGTATCCGCACCGGCTACGCCTCGCTGGCGCTCACTATCGCGGTCGATGAGCGCACGTTGACCCGCATGGTCTCGATCGGCCGGCACGGCGTGAACATGCGCCTCGACAACGCCGTCAGGATGTTGGCCACCGAGATCGCGGCCACCGGTGCGACGCCTGCCGATGCCCGGCAGCGGCTGCTGCACGTCATCAAGGAAACGCCGCGCCATCCACCCTGGCTGGTCGCGCTCGCCACCGGCATCGCCTGCGCCGCCTTCGGCCGTCTCCTCGGCATGGACTGGCCGGCGTTTCTGCCGGTGCTCGCCGGTGGCACCATCGGCCAGTACCTGCGCCATCACCTTCTGTCGCGCGGCACCAACGTCTTCGTCGCTGCGGCGATCGTCGCCTTCGTCGCCGCCTTGACAGGCGGCCTCGGGGCGACGCTGCTGGGTTCTGTGAGCCGCGACACGGCGGCGGTTGCCGCCATTCTGTTGCTCGTGCCCGGCGTTCCGGCGACCAACGCGCAGACCGACATCATGGACGGCTATCCGACCATGGGCAGTGCGCGGGCGGTGTGGGTGACGATGGTGATGATCTTTGCTGCCGTCGGCTTCTGGTGCGCCGAGGCGGTGCTGAGGGGGGTGCCATGGTGATCGACCTTATGACACTGGCGCCGCGCATCGCCCATCAGGCGCTGTTCGGCGGCATCGCGGCAGCCGGCTTCGGCGTGCTGTTCAACTTCGGCTCGACCAGCCTCGTCCGCTGTACGTTGCTGGGGGCCTGGGCGCTCGCGGTCAGGACCTTCTTCCAGATGCAGGGCTGGAGCCTGGAGGCCTCGTCCTTCGTGGCGGCGCTCACCACCGCGACGCTGGTGCATCTCGTCGTGCCGAAGGACAAGGCGTTCGTTGCCAATGGCCTGGCGATCGCCGGCTGCATTCCGATGGTGCCGGGCGCCTTTTTCACCGACGCGCTCATGGGTTTTCTGCAGCTGACCTCGCAGTCGGCCGATCAGGCCGCGCCGATGATGACGCATTCGCTGACCGCGCTGTTGCGCGTGATCTTCACACTCGGCGCCATCGGCACGGGATTGACCATCCCGGCGCAATTGGCGCGCACGCGCTTCTGACCTCCAACGATCGTAGACAGGTTCATGCCCAGGTTCGCCGCCAATATCTCGACGATGTTCACCGAATGGGACCTCCTCGATCGGCTGGATGCCGCGGCGGAGGCGGGATTTCGCGCCGTCGAATGCCAATCGCCCTATGGCGTCTCTGCGGACGCGCTGGCTGCACGGCTGAGCGCGACCGGCCTGACGCTTGCTCTCTTCAATCTGCCGGCGGGCGACTGGGAGGCGGGCGAGCGCGGGCTCGCCGCGCTTTCCGACCGGTTCGAGGCATTCCGCGACGGCGTCGCCCAGGGCCTCGACTACGCGCTGGC
>JARLIT010000291.1 GCA_031291575.1 Ancalomicrobiaceae bacterium | reverse complement strand
TCCACCTCGCCGAACACGATGTCGAGCGACCCGAGGATTGCCGAGACGTCCGCCAGCATGTGACCGCGATTGAGGAAATCCATCGCTTGCAGATGCGCGAAGCCGGGCGCGCGGATCCTGCAGCGATACGGCTTGTTCGTACCGTCGGCGACAAGATAGACGCCGAATTCGCCCTTCGGCGCCTCGACGGCGGCATAGATCTCGCCTTCCGGCACATGGATGCCTTCGGTATAGAGCTTGAAATGGTGGATCAGCGCTTCCATCGAGCGCTTCATCTCGGCCCGCTTCGGCGGCACCACCTTGCCGTCCTTGGTCGAGAACGGCCCGCGGCCATCTGTCGACAGCAGCTTGTCGACCACCTGTTTCATGATCTTCAGCGACTGCCGCATCTCCTCCATGCGGATCAGATAGCGATCGTAGCAGTCGCCGTTCTTGCCGATCGGAATGTCGAACTCGAGCTCGTCGTAGCACTCGTAGGGCTGCGACTTGCGCAAGTCCCAGGCCGCGCCCGAGCCGCGCACCATCACGCCGGAGAAGCCCCAGGCCCAGGCATCGGCTAGACTGACGACGCCGATGTCGACGTTGCGCTGCTTGAAGATGCGGTTGTCGGTGAGGAGCCCTTCGAGATCGTCGAGTGTCTTCGAACACTGTGGGATGAACTTGCCGATGTCCTCGACCAACTGGTCGGGCAGATCCTGGTGCACTCCGCCGACACGGAAGTAGGCGGCGTGCATGCGGCTGCCTGAGGCGCGCTCGTAGAACACCATCAGCTTCTCGCGCTCTTCGAAGCCCCACAGCGGCGGAGTGAGCGCGCCGACATCCATCGCCTGCGTGGTGACGTTCAGCATGTGCGACAGGATGCGGCCGATCTCGCAGTAGAGCACGCGGATCAGCTGGCCGCGCCGGGGCACCTCGATCTTCAGCAGGCGCTCGACGGCGAGCGCGAAGGCATGCTCCTGGTTCATCGGCGCGCAATAGTCGAGCCGGTCGAAATACGGCACGGCCTGAGCGTAGGTCTTGGCCTCGATCAGCTTTTCCGTTCCCCGATGCAGGAGACCGATATGCGGGTCAACGCGGGTGACGACTTCGCCGTCCAGCTCCAGCACCAGGCGCAAAACGCCATGCGCCGCAGGATGCTGCGGGCCGAAGTTAATGTTGAAGTTGCGGATCTCGGCTTCGCTCATCGGGCGTTCCCCAAACGGCTCATGGCTTCTGGGCGAACGGCAAGGAAATATCCAAGCGGCGATCCAGAAAGCAGCATACGAGCGGGCTTTTGGCAGTCCTCGTCTGACATTGGCTCTGGCGCGCGCGCGGTCATGTCGTCTTCGCCAACTGCGTTCTTGAATACCCCCGCCATCGGACGATGACGAACGGCATCCATGATCTTATTCAATTCCGCCTTCCGCTCCGGTCGCACGAGAAAATAGTTCGAGCAGTCGCGCACAGCCTTATAGGATACCGTCGCCCGGGCGACGTCGGCACAAGAATAGCCACCCCAGCATTGCTCGGCCGAAGCCGGCACAGGAGCCAATAGCAGCGCACTAGAGGACAACGCCGCAGCAATCCTGATCATTGCTTCGTTGCCTTTTCGTCACCCGGGAGCACATAGTCGGTACCCTCCCACGGCGAGAGAAAATCGAAATTGCGATATTCCTGATTGAGCCGGACCGGCTCGTATATCACCCGCTTCTCTTCCTCGTCGTAGCGCACTTCGACGAAGCCGGTCATCGGGAAGTCCTTGCGCAACGGATGCCCGTCGAAGCCGTAGTCGGTGAGCAGCCGGCGCAGATCATGGTGGCCGGAGAACAGGATGCCGTAGAGGTCGTAGGCCTCGCGTTCGAACCAGTCGGCGCCGGGGAAGACCGCGGTCGCCGAGGGCACCGCGCTCGTCTCGTCGGTCGTCACGCGCAGGCGCACGCGGGTGTTCGTATAAGGCGACAGGAGATGGTAGACGACGTCAAAGCGTTCGGTCCGGCCGGGATAGTCGACGCCGGCGATATCGGTAAAGCTGACGAAGCGGCAGCGCCGGTCGTCACGCAAGTAGGCGAGCACGTCGACGATTGCGGCGCGCTCCACTTCGAGCGTCAGCATGTCGATACCGGCCGAATAGCCCTTGAGCTTGTCGCCCAGCACCGCGGCGAGATAGGGGCCCAACGATTCGGGACCGAGGGATTCGACCGTCGCCTCAACCGTGTCGCTCATCGCGTCATCACCATATGGTGTTGGCGACCGAGGTCGCCTGGCTCTGTTAGGCGGCGCGGCCGCCCTCGAAATCGCGAAACGCCCGGCCAGCTCCTGCATGCTCGATGCAGGAAACGGACCGGGGCATTGTCACCGCTCGATCGTTCCGGTTCGGCGGATCTTCTTCTGCAAGAGGAGCACGCCGTACAGAAGCGCTTCAGCCGTCGGCGGGCAGCCCGGCACGTAGATGTCGACCGGCACGATGCGGTCGCAGCCCCTGACCACCGAATAGGAATAATGATAGTAACCGCCGCCGTTGGCGCAACTACCCATGGAGATGACGTAGCGCGGCTCCGGCATCTGGTCGTAGACCTTGCGCAGAGCCGGTGCCATCTTGTTGGTGAGCGTGCCCGCCACGATCATCACGTCCGACTGGCGGGGCGAGCCGCGCGGCGCAAAGCCGAAGCGCTCGACGTCGTAGCGCGGCATGGAGACCTGCATCATCTCGACCGCGCAGCAGGCGAGGCCGAAGGTCATCCACATCAACGAGCCGGTCCGCGCCCAGGTGATCAGGTCGTCGGCCGCCGCGACCAGGAATCCCTTGTCGGCGAGCTGCGCGTTGACGTCCAGGAAGAACGGGTCATTGGCGCCGATGGGCTTGCCGGTCGCGGGATCGATGATCCCCTTCGGCTTGTCGGCGACGAGCGTCTCAGACGGCGTCATCAATCCCATTCGAGCGCTCCCTTCTTCCATTCATAGATAAAGCCGAGCGTCAGGACGGCAAGGAAGACCATCATCGCCCAGAAGCCAAAGGCGCCGACATGAGAGAAGCTCACCGCCCAGGGAAACAGGAAGGCGACCTCGAGGTCGAAGATGATGAACAGGATCGAGACGAGATAGAACCGCACGTCGAACTTCATGCGGGCGTCGTCGAACGCGTTGAAGCCGCACTCGTAGGCCGAAAGCTTTTCCGGATCGGGCCGTTTGTACGCGACGATGAACGGCGCCACCAGCAGAGCCAGGCCGATCACACCGGCGACGCCGATGAACACGACGATGGGAATGTAATCTTTCAGCAGGTCGGCCATGATCTTAGACCCTCTCGGGCGGCGGCAGGAGGTGATCCTGCAAGGATCGGCGGGAGACGAGGCGAAGCACGTCTTGTCGCAGCGCACCGTAGCGGACGATTAGCCTAGCCGCGACGATGGCGCAAGCCCGACCGTCGGGATCCTACGCATGAGCCGATGCTGCAAAAGTATCGTCCGTGGGAAAGTCATTTCGTTTTCCCACAGCGCTTGACAAGGGGGGCGGTGGGCCTTAAACGACCCCCACTCCGACGCCGGACCGACCGGTGGCGGGGTGAAATGGGGGCGTAGCTCAGTTGGTTAGAGCGCCGGCCTGTCACGCCGGAGGTCGCGGGTTCGAGCCCCGTCGCTCCCGCCACTTTCTCGCTTCATCGAGATAGTGGCAGCATCCCCAGAACATTCCGATGAAAAAGACCCGGCCCTGGCGCCGGGTTTTTTCGTCTCTGGCTCGCAGGCTGGGCGCAATTTCGCTGCCGCCTCGGCGTCGTGTCCGGCTCCCCCTTCCCCCACCCCTCCCCCGATGCTATTGCGGGCGCCGAACTCTCGTCGACGCAAAGGTTGGGCCCATGATCCCGCGCTATTCCCGCCCCGAAATGGTCGCTCTGTGGGAACCGGAGGCGCGGTTCCGCGTCTGGTTCGAAATCGAGGCGCACGCGACCGACGCCCTCGCCGATCTGGGCGTAGTGCCGAAGGCGGCAGCGGCTGCCATCTGGGAAAAGGCGAAGACCGCGACGTTCGACGTCGACCGCATCGACGAGATCGAGCGGGTGACCAAGCACGACGTCATCGCATTCCTGACGCATCTCTCCGAGATCGTCGGCCCGGAGGCGCGATTCGTACACCAGGGCATGACGTCGTCGGACGTCCTGGACACCTGCTTCGCGGTGCAACTCGCCCGCGCCGCCGATCTGCTCATCGCCGACGTCGACCGCCTGCTGGGCGCGCTGAAGGCCCGGGCTTACGAGCACAAGCTCACGCCGACCATCGGCCGCAGCCACGGCATTCACGCCGAACCCGTCACCTTCGGGCTGAAGCTCGCCGAGGCCTATGCGGAATTCGCCCGCGCCCGCGCCCGGCTCGTCTCGGCCCGCGCCGAAGTCGCCACCTGCGCCATTTCAGGCGCCGTCGGCACGTTTGCCAATATCGATCCGCGCGTCGAAGCCTATGTGGCTGAGAAGATGGGGCTCACCATCGAGCCGGTGTCCACCCAGGTCATCCCGCGCGACCGCCACGCCATGTATTTTGCCATTCTGGGCGTGGTGGCGTCGTCGATCGAACGGCTGGCAATCGAGATCCGGCATTTGCAGCGCACTGAGGTGCTGGAGGCCGAAGAATATTTCTCGCCCGGCCAGAAGGGCTCCTCGGCCATGCCGCACAAGCGCAACCCGGTGTTGACCGAAAACCTCACCGGCCTCGCCCGCATGGTGCGCTCCTATGCCCTGCCCGCCATGGAGAACGTCGCGCTTTGGCACGAGCGCGACATCTCGCATTCCTCGGTCGAGCGCATGATCGGCCCGGACGCCACGGTGACGCTCGACTTCGCCTTGAACCGGCTCGCCGGCGTCGTCGAGAAGCTGGTCGTCTACCCCGAGCGCATGGCGCTGAACCTCAACAAGCTCGGCGGGCTCGTGCATTCGCAGCGCATTCTGTTGGCCCTCACCCAGGCCGGCGTCAGCCGCGAGGCGGCCTACGCGCTTGTGCAACGCAACGCCATGAAGGTGTGGGATTCCTACCAGACGACCGGCACGGCCACCGTCGACTTCCTCGCCGAACTCCTCGCCGATCCCGACGTCAGGAAGGCGCTGTCGGAAGCCGACATTCGCGAAAAATTCGACCTCGGCTATCACCTGAAGCACGTCGACACGATCTTTGCCCGCGTGTTCGGGGAGTGACGATGCCCCAATCCATCGGCTTGATGACCTATCTCGTCGCCGACTACGACGAAGCCATCGACTGGTTCGTCGCAAAACTCGGCTTCGACCTCGTCGACGATGTCCCTCAAGGAGACGGCAAGCGCTGGGTCGTGGTGCGCCCGAAGGGAAGCGGCACGGCGGGCGCCGCCCTCCTCCTCGCCCAAGCGGCGACGCCCGAACAGGCGGCAGCGATTGGCAACCAGTCCGGCGGCCGCGTGTTCCTGTTTCTTTCGACCGACGATTTCGACCGCGACCATGCCGCGATGCTCGCAGCGGGCATTGCCTTCCGCGAGGCGCCCCGCACCGAGGCCTATGGCAAGGTCGCGGTGTTCGAAGACCTCTACGGCCAGGGCTGGGATCTGATCGAGCCGAAGTCGGCCGACTAAGTTGCAATCACACCTTGCATTCGCTGTGTGCAAATGAAATTATGCTACAATTCCTTTTGGGAACAGCCCGATGGACGGCGCCACAGTCATCACAATCATAGTATTCGGCTTCGCTCTTATGTTTGCCGTGCGCTTATACCTGCGCAAGAAACGGCGAGAGTTTTTGATAAAGAAATATAACGATATCAGCATTGTGGATATGATTATGGCAGGACAAATTTGCCAGGGAATGTCCGAAGACCAGCTTATAGACTCGTGGGGACATCCTGTCGCCGTCGATCGAAAAGCTTATAAGACAAAAACGACCGAAACCTTCAAGTATGGACAGACTGGGAAAAATCGGTTCCGTAATCGTGTTTTTGTCGAAGACAGAGTCGTCGTTGGCTGGAAGAAGAACAGCAATTAGCTAATAGGTCACGCTGACATTTTTATTAACAAAGTGGCAGGTGAGTTAAGGTGAGCGCTTCAAGCGAGCGCTCGCGCTGGATGGCAACACCGTGCCAGGCGTCTTGTTTTAACATCAAACACCAAGGGCCGCATCGCTGCGGCCCTTGGCTCACCTCAGAATATGTCGGGCAGCCGCGAGCGGCCGCAACTCACCACTTGGCCATCTCGGCCTCAAGATTTTGCGCGATCTTGTCGAGGAAGCCGGTGGTCGACAGCCACTTCTGTTCGGCCCCGACCAAGAGCGCCAGATCCTTGGTCATGAAGCCGGCCTCGACGGTGTCGACGCAGACCTTTTCCAAGGTCAAGGCGAACTTGGCCAGATCGGCGTTGTCGTCCAGTTTAGCGCGATGGGCGAGACCACGCGTCCAGGCGAAGATCGAGGCGATCGAGTTGGTCGAGGTCTCCTTGCCCTTCTGGTGCTCGCGGTAATGCCGGGTGACGGTGCCGTGCGCGGCTTCC
>JARLIT010000290.1 GCA_031291575.1 Ancalomicrobiaceae bacterium | reverse complement strand
CGACTATGCCTCCTCCACCCTCGGCAGCAGCGCCGGCGGTGTCATCGGCGGCACGGCCACCGGCGTCCTGTCTATGTCGGCAGCCTCGGCTCCGGTCGCAGATGTCAACTCGCAGAACACCCGTGCTTCGCTGATCAGCCAGTACAACACGATCCTGTCGAACATCGACTCGACCGCAGCTGACGCCAGCTACAATGGTGTCAACCTGCTCGCCGGCGATCAGCTGCAGCTGACCTTCGACGAAACGGGCAAGGCGAAGCTGAACATCACCGGCGTTACCTTCGACTCCTCGGGCCTCGGCCTGTCGTCGCTCAACGCCGGCACCGACTTCATCGACAACGCCTCGACCAACAAAGTGCTGTCGGTGTTGAACACCGCCGCCACGACCCTGCGCTCGCAGGCCGCAGCCTTCGGTTCGAACCTGACCGTCGTGCAGACCCGCCAGGACTTCAACAAGAACCTGGTGAACGTGCTGCAGACCGGTTCCTCGAACCTGACTTCGGCCGACATGAACGAAGAAGCCGCCAACAGCCAGGCGCTGCAGACCCGCCAGTCGCTGTCGGTCTCGGCCCTGTCGCTCGCCAACCAGGCCCAGCAGAGCGTGCTGCAGCTCCTGCGTTGATCGATTAGACTTCTCCCTGCCGCCCCCAGGATGAGGGCGGCAGGTCCCAATAAAGAAAGCCTCCAGTCGCGCGACTGGAGGCTTTTTTACGTTCAGAGGCCGTTGCAGCCGAAGCAACCGCAATCCGTCCCACGGTGCTGCACTCTGGCGCAGGTCGATGTCGGCTCAATCGTCGCAGAACGAATCCTGCACCTCGCAGTCGGCGCCGGAATATTTGTTGCACGTATCGAGTGCAGACTGCGCCGCTACCCGCCGGGTCTCGCCCTTGGACCATCCCCAGGCGTTGTCCGTGCTGCCGATCGCCAGCGCGCCGCACTGGCCGGCTTCTTCCGCCACGATCTTGCAGTTCTTGCCCTTCTGGCGGCAGTTATCGAGCGCCTTCTTGCGCGCATCGGCGGCGTTCGTGTAGTTCCACGCCGTGCCGTAGGCCCAGGCGGTCGAGCCGGTCTGGCCGAATGCGATCGCCCAGTCGGCCAGGGCGGCGTTCGTCCCGGCTCCAGTGACCAGTACTGCAAAAGCAGCGATTGCAATAATTCTACGCATTCTGTCGCGCTCCCGATGGCAACGGCTGGCAATGCCCAAAATGGTATAGGACGTTCACCCGATCCGGGCACGTTCGGCCGCCGTTCAAAATCTTACGCCGGACTTGATCGTCTTCTTCAATACCCGATCGCCATGAACCAGCGCTGAACGATTCGCGGCCGAGCGAAGCATCGAAGACGCGCAACACCTCCGGTCGGTCGACCGGAGGGTCACGCCGTCACAATCCAGCTGACGCAACCGACCCCGGCCCGGATCGGCGATCCGGGACCAAGGCACCGGTCGCCCCGGCGTCATTCGTCGCAGAAGGACGCCTTGATCTCGCAGTCGCTGTTCGAATACTTCTGGCACACCTTGAGCGCCTCGCGCTTGGCGGCGCGTTCGGTATCGGCCGGCGCCCATCCCCAGGCGTTGTCGGACGTGCCGATGGCCACGGCGGCACAACGTCCAGCGTCCTCGGCGACGATCTTGCAGTTCGGCCCTTCCGAGCGGCACTTGGACAAGGCGTCCTTGCGCGCCTCTTCTGCCGAAGTGTAGTTATTGGCCCAACCGAGGGCCCATCCGTCCGAGCCTTTCTGGCCAATGGCGATGGCGTAATCGGCATAAGCGAACGACACATTCGCTCCGAGGATGGCCAACGTAAAAGCAGTGAATGCAACGAATTTACGCATGGTGACGCGCTCCAAATGATAAATAGTCGTTAACGTTTAAATACTTGGCTTAACACCCGGTGCGTGGCGACCTGTCCCTCGTCGGCCGGGCCGGCGCCTACCCTAACAAGTTGGCCCAACCGTCCAATCCGGTCAAGTCGTCGGTCCTCGCGATCACCCGTCGTTCGGACCCTGTCGCATCGCATTCTCCCGGCCGCCAAGTACCCGCCCGCCGGAGGCGCCCCGCCCCCAGGCGAAACATACCAAGCTTGACGATCCGTGTTAATCGCTAACAGGTTCACTTGCGTGGAATTGGCGGCTTCCTTGGCAGCAATGTGACGATCCGCCGTGGAGCGGCAGCACGCTCCAACGCCAACGAACAGGCCAGCAATTGATTGAATCGAGTGCCACAACCCCGGATCATCGGGAGCGGCCATCAGGCCCGCCGAATCGCTGCCGGGGCATTTCACCGGAAGCGACGGGATCCGCTTGCGCAAGCGAGCCGACGCTATCGCAATCCGACCGAGCCTATCGAGCTGCAAGCCCCCAGATCGCCGGACAGGCCGGCGACACTCCGGCCGGCGCTGTCGGTTCGTGATTGGTCGGAGTTCAGAGCTGCCCGTTCGCTACGCTTGCCGATGTCCGCTCCTCGGATAGCGGACGGGTCAACCGTTGGGCCGCGAAACCAGTGTCAGCGTGCAAACGCGTGCCGGCGGCCAGCCAATTCGTCGAGCGCTTCCTGCTCGACTTGATCCTTGGCCTCACGTTCCCGCACCTGGTCGCGTTCCTCGATCTGCTCGACCTTCTTCAGGTCCTCGACCGCTTCGCTCAGTTCATCGCGGGCGCGATCAAGTTTTTCTTCAAGATCGCGTATGGAAACTTTCAGGTTATCGCGGCGCTGAAGAGCTGCCCGGGCGAACGTCGGGTAGGCAAAATGCGTGACATCATGCACGCCGACGCGGTTCTGTTCAGCGATGATCTGCTCGTCGAGGTCGGTTACCATCCGCTGGAACTCGGCGATCATCATGTCCAGCTGGGCGACCTGACGACGCTTCTCGTCAGCCTGGAAGCGCTTCAGACGAATGAGGCTATCGCGCGATTTCATTACTCTTTACTCCGAGAACGACCGATGATGATCATAGGACCGACCCATTGCTAAAAGATTAGGAGGAGGTTTCCAAAATCTTAGCAAGGAGTTCATAGCCTTCCGCCAATCGCGTTGAATCGTCCTTCGTCTGGTTCAGGAAGGCTTCGAGCCCCGGATTGAGGGCGATTGCCCGGTCCACCTCGGGTGAAGATCCGCGCCGATAGGCGCCGAGCCGGATCAACTCCTCCATGTCGGTATAGGTCGACATCAGCCGTTTGGCCTCGATGATCAGGGGGCGCCGTTCCGGCGGAATGGAGCGCGGCATGGTGCGCGACACCGACTTCAGGATGTTGACGGCCGGATAGCGCCCCCGCTCGGCGATCGCCCGTTCCATCACGATGTGTCCGTCGAGAATGCCGCGCACCGCGTCGGCGACCGGTTCGTTGTGATTGTCGCCCTCGACCAGCACAGTGAACAGCCCGGTGATCGAGCCCTGCCCGGCCGTGCCCGGCCCTGCCCGCTCCAGCAGCCGCGGCAACTCAGTAAACACCGTCGGCGTATAGCCCTTCGACGTCGGCGGCTCGCCGGCGGCCAGCCCGATCTCACGCTGCGCCATGGCAAAGCGCGTCACCGAATCCATCAGGCACAGAACGGCAGCGCCCTGGTCACGGAAATACTCGGCGATGGTCAGCGTGAGATAGGCCGCCTGGCGCCGCATCAGCGCCGGCTCGTCCGACGTCGCGACCACCACGACCGAGCGCGCCAGTCCGTCCTCACCGAGGTCATCCTCGATGAACTCCTGCACCTCGCGGCCTCGTTCGCCGACGAGGCCGATGACGGTGACATCGGCCGAGCAGTAGCGTGCCAGCATCGACAACAGCACCGACTTGCCGACGCCGGATCCCGCGAATATGCCCATGCGCTGGCCACGGCAGCAGGTGGCGAAGGTGTTGAGCGCCCGCACCCCCAGGTCGATCGGCTCGCCGACCCGCATGCGTTCGCCGGCCGGCGGCGGCGAGCGCCTGAGCGGCATGGCGACGGCCCCGGCGATCAGGGGCCCGCGCTGATCAATCGGGTCGCCGAGCGCATTAACGACCCGCCCAAGCCACCCGTCGCTCGGCCGTACCGAACCATCGCCGAGCTCGATGACCGCCCTGCAGCCCATCCTGACGCCTTCCAGCGCCCCGAACGGCAGGCATAGCGCCTTCTCGTCCTCGAAGCCGACGACCTCAACCGGCACCTGCCCCTGGGCGCCACTCTCGATCGACAGCCGCGCGCCGACGCTCATGCGGTGGAGGGGGCCGGACACTTCAATCATCAGTCCGCGCACGCCGACGACGCGGCCGAAACTTTCGATGCCGGCGAGGTCTTCGATTTCGCGTGTCAAAATTTCCATGGCGGCCCGAATCCTTTGCGCGTACCCGATTTTGAGTGATTCGGTAACGCGTTGTTAACGGAAATCGTCAAACATTATGACCGAGCTTGCGATGTGGGGTCGCACTCGAATGCGTCGAGATGGTGCCAAAGGGTGATTCGCGAGAGTCGCTTACGATCGAATCCTAAAGTTTCACGTTAAGATCCGAAGCTCGGGATTCTTTCAGGTTTTACAGCGTCTTGAGAAAATTTGGGTGATCTCCTCAGAAGCGGCTTGCCGAGGCGAATCAGAATTTGTTAACCATTGCTCGTTAGGCTACTGAGTCGGGTTGACAGAGAAAGAGTCCTTCGCATCGGCTGTGTATAGGGCCGTTGCGCCAAGCCCAGAACAGGCGACACGAGGGGATTGGCATGCGCGTACTGCTGATTGAGGACGATAGCGCTACCGCTCAGAGCATCGAGTTGATGCTCAAGTCGGAGAACTTCAACGTCTACACGACCGATCTGGGCGAGGAAGGGATCGATCTCGGCAAGCTTTACGACTACGACATCATTCTCTTGGACCTCAACCTCCCCGACATGTCGGGTTACGAAGTGTTGAGGACGCTCAGGGTGTCGAAGGTCAAGACGCCGATTCTGATCCTGTCCGGTCTCGCCGGCATCGAAGACAAGGTTCGCGGTCTCGGCTTCGGCGCCGACGACTACATGACGAAGCCCTTCCACAAGGACGAGCTTGTCGCCCGCATCCATGCCATCGTCCGCCGTTCCAAGGGCCACGCCCAGTCTGTGATCACCACTGGCGAGTTGACGATGAACCTCGACACCAAGACCGTCGAGGTCAACGGCCAGCGCGTGCATCTGACTGGCAAAGAATACCAGATGCTCGAGCTTCTGTCCCTCAGGAAGGGCACCACGCTGACGAAGGAGATGTTCTTGAACCATCTCTACGGCGGCATGGACGAACCGGAGCTGAAGATCATCGACGTCTTCATCTGCAAGCTCAGGAAGAAGCTGGCGTCCGCCACCGGTGGCAAGAATTACATCGAGACCGTCTGGGGCCGCGGCTACGTCTTGCGCGAACCCGACGAGAGCGACATCTACGCCGACGACGTGGCGTGATCGATCTGCACGTTGCGACAATTCCACAGCCCCGCCCGCAAGGTCGGGGCTGATCTATTTCGCTCTATCTATCCAATTGCCGCAGGAACGGGCCGAGCCCGTCCAGACATCCGGCGCTCGCTTTCTTCCGGATCGTCCGCAATTCAATGCCGTATTATTTGCCTTCGGCGACCCACCGCAATAGACCGCAGAGCCGCCTGATGCTTCCGCGCTTATCCGGTTGATGCAGACACACGCTCCATATGGCGGACGCACCGGATCTCAATTGAGACCACTGCTCGACGGCTGCTGGCGCGTTCGAGCCGCTGGGCTTCGACCGGAGTTGCCCCAAAAGCGGTCGGACGTGATTGAAACCATGCTGCAATGCCACTAGAAAAGACACACTGGTTTCTGCTCTGGGGAATAACGCCCGCCTTCAAGTCCCAGCCAAGCCCTGCCGAAGTTCAAGATCGGACTATTCTGCCATTTTCAGGGTATTGCGCGGTCTACTCGAAGGTCCGGTCAAATTTCTGAGCGCGGGTCTGTGTTCCAAATCCACAGCTTTCGGAAAGACTCGAGATGGGGCGACAACAACGGAATATGAAGCTCCTCCAGGAAGGCTTGGCCCACCATCGGGCAGGACGGCTCGAACAGGCGAGCGGCGCATATCGCGCTGTACTGAAGGATGAGCCGAAAGAGCCGAATGCCAATCGCTTTCTTGGCGCTATTCTGATGCAGAAGAAGGAGTTCGAAAGAGCTCGCAAGCATCTGCTTGCTGCCATCGCCGCCGCACCACTCGATCCCGAAAATCACTACATCCTGGGGCGTCTGTATTTCGAGGAGAAATGCGCTGGTGATGCGACGAAGCAGTTTCGCGAGTGCGTGCGCCTCAACCCCGGTCATGTGGCCGCCCACATTATGATCGCCGTTGGACTGTTGAACGAGGGTGACTACCGCGCGGCGCTCGAATGGCTCGATCGCGCCTTGGCGATCGACCGACGCTCTCTCGATGCGCTGATCAACAAGGCTGAAGCGCTGATACAGCTTAATCGCATTGACGACGCCTGGAAGGTTGTCGCCGCGGGTGTCGCACTCGACGCGTCGTCGCCGGGTATCCTCATGAAGCGATTTGGGCTGCACGCTGACCGCGGCGCCAACGACCGGGCTTTCCGCGATTTGCAACGAGTTCTACAGCTCACCCCCGGCGACCGAGCGGTGTGGAAGGCGGTACCGCGAGCCGCTATCGCCGTCTGCGATTGGACTTACGTCGAGGAACTTGTGCGTTTCACTGAAGCGCCAATCGAAGGCGAACTGTTCCCTGCTCGGCAAGCGGAAGCCGAAAGCTTATATAGGATCTCCTGGAAGGGGGAGGCGGCCACAATCCGCAACTACGCCATGTTGGCTGCCGGGCAGACCGAAGCGCAGCAGTTGGCCGCTCCCGCATCCGCCAAGCGTATCGGCGATCGGTTACGGGTTGGTTATCTCTCCTCCGATTTGCGCGACCACGCTGTCGGCAGGCTTGCCAAGGGCTTCCTAGCCGCGCACGACGATACGGCCTACGATTTCATCAACTTCTCCGTTCTGGCCGACGATCCCAGTGACACATGCCGCCAAGCCATTCAGGCGGCATTCCACGAGAACTACTTCCTCGATAAAGTCACCGACCGCGATCTGGCCGAAACGATTCACGCCAAGCACATCGACATTCTGGTGGAGCTCAACGGCTGGACCCAGCACAGCCGTCTGCGGAGCCTGAGCTTCCGTCCGGCGCCGGTGCAGATCAGCTACCTCGGCTATCCCGGAACCACTGGCGCCGCCTATGTCGACTACATCATTGGCGATATGTCTGTGACCCCACCTGGTTGCGAGGGTGAATTCACAGAGCGTCCGATACGTCTTCCCCATTCTTACTTGCCATTCGACCGCAATACACAGCCGGAGATAGCTCAGATAACACGGAGCGACTGTGGCTTGCCCGAAAATGCAACGGTATTTTGTGCCTTTAACGCCGCCTACAAGTTGACTGATGACCTGGCTGATAGCTGGGCGCGGATCCTAAGTCGCGTCTCGGACAGCGTACTATGGCTGCGCTACGAATCCGGATTGCAGGTCGACAACCTGCGTCGCGAGTTCGCCGCACGCGGTATCGCACCCGACCGCCTGGTGTTCGCCCAACATGAAGCGAGCTTTGGCCGCCACCTCGGGCGCCACCGGCTTGCCACACTGTTTCTCGACACGTTCTACTACAACGCTCACACCACCGGCCTCGATGCGTTGTTTGCTGGTCTGCCGGTTGTCACCAAGACTGGACCGACCTTTGCTGGCCGCGTTGGCACCTCGTTCCTGCGCACGCTCGGGCTCACAGACCTGATCACTTCGACTACCGCAGAGTATGAAAACCTCGCGGTGGCCCTAGCCGAGGATCCGACGCGATTGACTGCCCTCAAGCAGCGGCTAACGGAGGCAAACGCCACCTCGCCGCTGTTCGACCCGGTTCAAACAGCCCGAAATCTTGAAGCAGCTTATGTTATGGCCTGGGAGCGGCAATCCCGCGGTCTGCCGCCTGAGTCATTCGACGTGCCGCCCATCGCGTGAAAGACGCGGCTCATTCTCTTCGCTCATGATGATCTATGCAGGCCCCCCCTGTCGGTAGAGAGGCAAGCTTGCCGCCGAATTGCGCATCTAGATGTTTAGTTCCGGCATTTGATGGAGCGGATTGAGCCTGAAGTTTTCGGGCTCGATTGCCCGCTCTTACCTGGCGGCCGAGAGCAGAGCACTGACCACTGTTCCTCGGTAAGGATCCAACTGGATCGTCGCGCTACCGTTCAACGTCAGCGCCCCTTTCACTCAGCGCCGTTGGCGTTTCTGTTGTGCGAGCGGCGGCCGGGCCGTTGCCGACGCCGCAACAGTTGGGATT
>JARLIT010000289.1 GCA_031291575.1 Ancalomicrobiaceae bacterium | reverse complement strand
GCCGCCGTCTGGATCAGCTCCGATTCCGAGCCCTTCAGAATGTCCCAGCCGAGCAGCACGTGGGTCTCCATGACCTGCCGCTCCTCGGGCGTGAACTTGCCCGCCTTGAACAGGATGTCGTCGGGAATGCCGACCTTGCCGATGTCGTGCATCTGCGCGCTGATCTCGATGGCCCGGCAGCGATCCTTCGGCAAGCCAAGCGCTTCGGCGATAAGGCCCGAGATGCGCGACATGCGGGCGATGTGATTGCCCGTCTCGCTGTCGCGCCGTTCGGTCGCCCGCGACAGCCGCCAGACGATCTCACGCTCGCGCTCGACCACGTATTGCGTCTTCTCCACCACCAGTTCGTCGAGGTGTTGGGCGTAGGAGTTCAGCGAGTCCTGAGCCTCCTGCATGAGGCGCAGATTAGCAAAGTCCATCTCCCGCTGCTCGGCGCGCAGCCGCTCGGCCTCGGCCAGCTCGTCCCTGAAGATGGCCAGCGCGGCAGCCATGTCGCCGATTTCGTTGCGGCTCGTCTGCGCCGGGACTTCATGGGATAGATCGCCACCGGCGATCGCCCGCATGGCGTCGATGAGGGCGATGAGCGGATTGCTGACCTTGATCACCGAATAGGCGGCCAGACTGAAGCCGATCACGCACACCAGACAGGCAAAGGCGATGATTGCCACCATACCGTCGCCGAAGATCCGGTCGGCCTCGGCCAGCTGTTCGCTGGTGAGCAGGTTGTTGTGGTCGATGGCGGCTCGCAGCTTGGCTGTGGCGGCGGTGAAGGTCTGGCGGGAACCCTCGATGAATTCTATGGCCGCCTGCTGGCTGCCGCTGCCGGCTGCGGCGATCGTGCGGGCGTGATAGTCGAGGTACTCGCTCCAATTGGCCTTGTAGTCGGCCCATAGCCGCCGCTCGTCGTCGCTGCGGATCTGCTGCTCGTAGGTGGCGAAGTCCCGCTCGATCTCCGTCATCGACTGCCGCAGCTGGGCGGCGATCTCAAACTTGCGGTCAACACTCGGCACGAGCACGTAGCGCGCCGTTCTGAGTCGGAGGCGCGTCGTCTGGGCATCGATCTCGCCGAGGAGCTGGATATTCGGCAGCCGGTCGGTCGCGACGCGCTGGATTGCGTGGTGCAGCGACTGCATCCGAACGAGAGAGATCGACGCCTGCATGCCCAGGAAGACTAAGAGCACGCCGGTGGCGACGAACGTGAAGCTCTTCACGGAAATCCGCATCAGCTTCGCCCTCCCGGATCGCCCATTTCCTCTGGCACAGGATACCAGGCGACGATTGCACCGCTCTTAGGGCGAGGACGGAGACAAGCGAGCGGCCGATGCGGCCGGCAACGACCAACCGGCGGTCGCGAGTTGTCGACCGCGCCGAACAGGTGGGTTTGTTCGACCCGCGGGGCGCCGGCCAATTCCGTCATGCTCTCATATCCGTCCAATGCGTCGACCCGGGTAATCGTGTGGCAAGCAACAGAAGCCGAATTTGCCGTCCACCGCCCGGCCGGAATCGATCGATCCGCGCGGGATCGGCGGAATGGCTTCAACACGTCACTCATGCACGAAAACTGATAAAAATATGTGATCGTACGAGCGCCGATATGCACGCATCCGATTACCGGCAGACGGCGGTGCGGGCGACCACGCGGCAGCCGCCCCACGCGAGCCGCGCCGGTCCGACCGGAGCGACGTCCATATCCGGCCAGGCTCGCCCGAATTCAACGCGATCGTGCAAATTTGAATGACCTTCGGAAAGGAACGCAAATGTTTGTTGCTTAGCGTTTCCGTCAGAAATAGGCGCTTTTCGGGCTCAGACGGTTTTCGGCGAGGAACGCAATATGGCGCAGGCGAATTGGAAGGCCTACCGTTGGTCGAGCAGCGCAGATGCCGGCAATTCCGGCGGCGACGTCAATCAGACCGGCTTCGAGAGCAGCCCTGACGGCGGTCTTCCAGCCATCAATTTCGGAACGGCGTTTGCCGCTCCCGGCTTGATCGCGTCCGCGTCATTCCTCCCATCCTTCGCCGTCCTGGCGACCACGAGCGGCTCTGCCGGCTCGTCTTCATCTTCATCTTCGACCGGCACGACAGCGGCATCGTCGGTCTCCAGCGTCGTCGGCTCGGTGCCGTCGTGGGTCAGCGGGCTCGCCACCGCCTCGATCGCGGCGGACATGGCGGCGGCAGACGTCAGCGGCGTCGTCACCTATGCTGGCCTGACCAAGATCTTCACCGACCTCGCCGCGACGCTGTCGTCGACCAGTTCGACGCTGACCACGGCCGAATTCAACGACCTGAAGACGATCGTCTCCAATCTCAACAACGGCATGTCGACCTCCGCGTACCTGACTGGCATCGTCAGTTCGCTCGTCAACGGCAGCCTGCTCAACGCGACCTGGACCGGCGGCAATTCAACCTCCACCAGTCTCGGCAACCTCGCCGCCGGCGCGTCTGTGACGCAGCTGAACGAGCTCATCGGCAAGTGGTTCCTCGGCACCGACCTGCCGAAGTCGACCGTCTCGATGGACGGATCGACCTTCTCGGTCTCCTATTCGGCCTGCTCGCTCCCGCTCTACAACGGCTCCACCCCGAGCATGAACGACATCAACCAGGGCTATCTCGGCGACTGCTACTTCTTGGCGAGCCTGGCTGAGGTCGCCGACCAGAATCCGAACGCGATCCAGTCGATGATCACGTCGAACGGCAACAACACCTACGGCGTGCGCTTCTACATCAATGGTTCGGCGCAGTATGTGACCGTCAACAACGTGCTCGCCGGCGGCGGCAACGAATTCAACTCGGGCACGGCTCTGTGGGCCAGCATCGCCGAGAAGGCCTACGCCCAGCTGGAAGCCGCCGGCGTCTTCACCGGCAATACGTCGGTCAACTACGGCAACTCGTGGTCGACGATCGGCAATGGCGGCTCGCCCGAATACGCGCTCGAAGAGATCACTGGGTCCTCGAGCATCACCGACTACTACTCCTACGGCGGCACCAACTACGCCTATGTCTACAACCAGAACCTCGGCTACAAGTCCTACCAGTCGGGCCTGACGACCGCCTCGATCCTGAATACGCTCGTGGCCGATCTCGCGGCCGGCGACGACGTCGTACTGACGTCCGTCACCAATGCGACCGACAGCCAGGGCAGGACAACGCTGGTTTCCAGCCACGCCCTGTCGATCTACGGCTATGATTCGTCGACCGGAATGCTGCAAATCCGCAATCCCTGGGGGTCGGAGTACGGCCAGAGCTGGGATACGACCTTCGAGGTGAGCCTCTCCACGCTGCTGTCGGTCGGTGACACGATCTCCGTCGATGCGATCGGCACGGGCGGATCGTCCTCTTCCCCGACCGTCACCAATAGGACGGCGACGCAGACCTGGAAGCAGGGGCAGTCCGTCAGCTTCACGCTCGCCTCTAACACCTTCACCGATCCGCAGGGTCAGACGCTGACCTATTCGGCGAGGCTTGCGAGCGGGGCGGCACTTCCCTCCTGGCTGACGTTCAACGCCTCGACGCGCACGTTCACCGGCACGGTGCCGAGTTCCGCGTCCGACCTCTCCATCATCGTGACGGCGACCGACACCAGCGGTCTCTCCGCCTCCGAGACGTTTTCGGTATCGGTGCCAGCGACGGCGCCGACGCTCAGCAATCAGACGGCGACGCAGACCTGGAAGATCGGCCAGGCGATCAGCTTCACCCTCGCTTCGAATACGTTTTCCGATCCGCAGGGCCAGACGTTCACCTATTCGGCCAGGCTCTCGAACGGCTCGGCGCTGCCGTCGTGGCTCGCCTTCAATTCCGCGACGGGCACTTTCAGCGGGACCGTGCCGAAGACGGCCAACGGGCTGTCGATCACGGTGACGGCGACCGATACCAGCGGCCTCTCCGCCTCCGAGACGTTCAATGTGCTGACCCAGGGTTCCGCCCCGATCGTGTCGCATCAAACGGCGGCGCAGACCTGGAAGCTCGGCCAGAGCGTCAACTTGGCACTCGCCTCCAACACATTCAGCGATCCGCAGGGCCAGACGCTCACCTATACGGCGACGCTCGCCAACGGTCAGCCGCTGCCGTCCTGGCTCACCTTCAACGCCGCGAACCTCACCTTCACCGGCACTGTGCCGAATACGGCCAACGGACTGTCGATCAGGGTGACCGCGACCGACACGGGCGGACTGTCCGTCTCCGAGACCATCGCTGTGTCGACGCCGGCGACCGCGCCGACCCTGACGAGCCAGACCGCGGCGCAGACCTGGAAGATGGGTCAGTCCGTCAATTTCACGCTCGCCTCCAACACTTTCTCCGATCCGCAGGGCGAGGCGCTCACCTACAGGGCGACGCTGTCGACCGGTGCAGCGCTGCCGTCCTGGCTCTCGTTCGACGCCTCGACCGGAACCTTCACCGGCGTCGTGGCAAACACCGCCAATGGTCTGTCGATCAGGGTGACGGCGACCGATACCAGTGGCCTTTCAGTCTCTGAGACCTTCAACGTGTCGACGCCGGCGACAGCGCCGACGCTGACCGACCAGACGGCGACACAGACCTGGAAGATGGGCCAGGCCGTCAACTTCACACTCGCCTCCGACACGTTCAACGATCCGCAGGGCCAGAAACTGACCTACAAGGCGACGCTCGCCAGCGGTGCAGCGCTGCCGTCGTGGCTCACCTTCAATACGTCGACAGGCACCTTCACCGGTACCGTGCCGAATACGGCAAGCGGGCTGGCGATCAGGGTGACGGCGAGCGATACCAGCGGCCTCTCGGTCTCCGAGACCTTCTCGGTCTTGACGCCGGCGACCGCTCCGACGCTCGTCAGTCAGACGGCGACGCAGACTTGGAAAATGGGCCAATCCGTCAGCTTCACGCTGCCGTCGTCGACCTTCAACGATCCGCAAGGCCAGAAGCTGACCTACAAGGCGACGTTGGCCGATGGCTCGGCGCTGCCGTCCTGGCTTGTCTTCAATTCCTCGACCGGCGCCTTCACCGGCACCGTGCCGAACACGGCGAGCGGGCTGGCGATCAGAGTGACGGCAACCGACGTCAGCGGCCTCTCCGTCTCCGAGACCTTCTCGGTCCTAACGCCGGCGACCGCGCCGACGCTCGTCAGCCAGACGGCGACGCAGTCCTGGAAGATGGGGCAATCCGTCAACTTCACGCTGCCGTCGACCACGTTCAAGGATCCGCAGGGCCAGAGGCTGACCTATTCGGCGACGCTGGCGGATGGCACGGCGCTGCCGTCCTGGCTGACGCTCAATTCCTCGACCGGCACCTTCACCGGCACCGTGCCGAACACGGCGAGCGGTCTGGCTATCAGGGTGACGGCCACCGACGTCAGCGGTCTCTCCGTCTCTGAGATCTTCTCGGTCTTAACGCCGGCCACCGCGCCGACGCTGGTCAGTCAGACGGCGGCGCAGGTCTGGAAGATGGGTCAGTCCGTCAACTTCACGCTGCCGTCGACCACTTTCAGGGATCCGCAGGGCCAGACGCTGACCTACAGGGCGACGCTGGCGAACGGCTCGGCCCTGCCCTCCTGGCTCTCCTTCAACACCTCGACCGGCACCTTCACCGGGACAGTGCCGAACACGGCGAGCGGGCTCTCGATCAGGGTGACGGCGAGCGACGCCAGCGGCCTGTCGATCTCCGAGACCTTCTCGGTGTCGACACCGGCCTCGGCTCCCTCCCTGTCGCTACCGCCCACCACATTGACCTGGAACATGGGACAGGCCGTCAACTTCACGCTGCCGGCCGGCACTTTCGTCGACCCCCAGGGCCAGACGCTGACCTACAAGGCGACGCTGTCGACCGGCGCGGCGCTGCCATCGTGGCTGACGTTCAATTCCTCGACCGGCACCTTCACCGGCACCGTACCGAATACGGCGAACGGACTCACGATCAGGGTGACGGCGACCGACACGAGCGGCCTGTCGGCCTCGGAGACCTTCTCGGTGCTGACGCCGGCCTCGGCGCCGGTGCTGACCAGCCAGACGGCGACGCAGACCGTGGCCACCGGCAAGGCCTTCACCCTCGCCCTGCCGTCAACGACCTTCACCGATCCGCAAGGTGAGAAGCTCACCTATACGGCAAGGCAGCAGAACGGCTCCGCCCTGCCGAGCTGGCTCTCCTTCAACGGCACCACCGACAGCTTCTCCGGCACGGCACCGGCATCGGCACAGGCGCTGTCGCTCACGGTGACCGCAAGGGACAGCTCCGGCCTGTCGGTCGCCGAGACGTTCACGCTGTCGGTCGCCGCGGCCGCCGCCAGTCTGACCCAGGCGATCGCCTCACTCGGCTCCAGCGGCATCTCGTCGGGCTCGACCATGTCGAAGACCTCGGAGAGCGGCACGCCGCTGCTGGCGACGCCGATGCACTGAGGTCGCCGCCTGCGACGCGTTTACCGGTCCTTAACCCTGTTTCGGGCCGGAAAGCGCGTCTTCAGGCGAGCCACCAAAGGTTAACCTTGTTCAAAGGTGAATGACCTAGACTCTCCCGGGCCGAGAGTGAGGTCGTTCGATGTATGTGAGTTCCGACAGCGGAGCGTGGTGCCTGGCGATTGCGCTCCACCTCCTCGGTATCGTCGCGGATCCGGCCAAGATCGAGCATGAGGCCGGCCACCCCGGCCCGCTGACGGCCACCGACCTGCTGCGCGCGGCGCGGAATTTCCCGGTCAAGGCCAAGCAGTGCCACTTGTCCGCTCGCCGGCTGTCGAAGCTGCCCATTCCCGCCCTGGTCAAGCTCAACTCCGGGCTCTACGCGCTCGCCGGCAAGATCCTCGACAACGGCATCCTGATCCAGGATGCCGGAGCCCCGTCGCCGCGCATCCTGTCGTTTGCCGACTTCGCCCGGGAGTGGACCGGCGAGGTGATCCTGGTATCGAAGCGCGCCGTCCTCACCGACACCGCCCGCCGCTTCGACCTGTCGTGGTTCTGGGGATCGATCCGCAAGTATGCGTCCGTGCTGCGCGAAGTCCTCATCGCCTCCTTCGTCATCCAACTGTTCGCCCTCGCCAGCCCGATGATCTTCCAGGTCGTCATCGACAAGGTGCTGGTGCATCGCGGACTGTCGACGCTCGAAGTGATGGTCGCCGGGCTGATCCTGATCGCGCTGTTCGAGTCGGTGCTGACGGGGATGCGGACCTACCTGTTCTCGCACACGTCCAACCGCATCGACGTCGAACTGGGCGCGCGCACCTTCCAGCACCTGCTGAAATTGCCGCTCGCCTATTTCGAGGTCCGCCGCGTCGGCGACAGCGTCGCGCGCGTCCGCGAGCTCGAAACCATCCGCCAATTCATCACCTCGTCGTCGCTCACCCTGGTGCTCGACATCGCATTCGGCGCCGTCTTCATCACGGTGATGTTCTTCTATTCGACCGTTCTGTCCTGGGTGGTGGTCGGGGCCCTGCCCTTCTATGTCGTGCTCTCGGTCATCACCACGCCGGTGTTCCGCCGAAGGCTCGACGAGAAATTCAAGCGCGGCGCCGAGAACCAGTCGTTCCTGGTCGAGAGCGTCACCGGCATCGAGACGGTCAAGGCGATGGCGCTCGAGCCGCAGATGCAGCGCCGCTGGGAGGATCAGCTGGCCGGCTACGTCGCCGCCTCCTTCAAGGCCGGTCAGGTCGGCAACTGGGCCTCGCAGCTCGCCAATTTCCTCAACAAGGGCGTCACCGCCGTGACGCTCTTCCTCGGCGCCGGCCTCGTCATCGCCAACCGGATGACGGTCGGCGAACTCGTCGCCTTCAACATGCTTGCGGCGCAGGTGTCGGGCCCGGTCTTGCGGCTGGTGCAGGTGTGGCAGGACTTCCATCAGGTGCGGCTCTCGGTCGATCGCCTCGGCGACATCCTCAATACGCCGGTCGAGGCACAGGCATCGGGCGCCCAGTCCAACCGCGCGGCCATCGACGGCGCGCTCGAGTTCGACCGCGTCACCTTCCGCTATCACCCGCGCCGCCAGCCGGTGTTGCGCGACGTCTCCTTGAAGATTCCGGCCGGCCAGGTGGTCGGCGTCGTCGGCCCGTCCGGTTCCGGCAAATCGACCATCGCCAAACTGGCGCAGCGGCTCTACCAGCCCGAGGCCGGGCGCGTGCTGATCGACGGCATGGATGCCTCCACCATCGATCCGGCCTGGCTGAGAAGCCAGATCGGCGTCGTCCTGCAGGAGAACGTGCTGTTCAACATGTCGGTCAGGGCCAACATCGCCATTGCCGATCCCTCGATGGCGATCGAGCGGGTGGTGGCGGCAGCCGAACTGGCCGGCGCGCATGAATTCATCTGCAAGATGGCGCAGGGCTACGACACGCCGATCGGCGAACGTGGGGTTTCCCTCTCCGGCGGGCAGCGCCAGCGCATCGCTATCGCGCGCGCGCTCGTCGGCGAACCGCGCATCCTGATCTTCGACGAGGCGACCTCGGCGCTCGACTACGAGTCCGAAAGTGCCATCCAGTCCAACATGGGCGAGATCGTGAAGGGGCGGACGGTAATCATCATCGCCCACCGGCTGTCGACGGTGAGGAACGCCGATCGCATCCTCACGGTCGAAAACGGCATGATCGTCGAGGACGGCCGTCACGACGATCTCATCGCCTCGGGCGGGCGCTACGCCACCCTTCACCGCATCCAGTCGAACGGTCGCTGACGGAGGAGCATCCCCATGCCGAACCTCTTGAAAGCCGCCGCCCTGCGCCGTCCGCAGGCGCTGAAGCCCAAGCCGCGCAAGGAACCGGTGCTCCGGGATCCGGCGCGCAGCGACCCCTCGCGCAAGGACTCCATTCTCCGCCTCGTCACCTCCAGCGGTCAGAACAGCCTTGAGCGCGCCTTTCTTCCGGCCGCGCTCGAAGTGGTGGAATCGCCGCCCAATCCGCTGGGACGCATGACCGTTCTCACCCTCTGCCTGGTGGCGGTGGCCGGGATCGCCTGGGCCTTCATCGGCAAGGTCGATATCGTCGCGGTGGCGAGCGGCAAGTTTGTCGCACTGCAGCACACGCAGGTCGTCCAGCCGGTCGAGACGGCGAGCGTGGCACGGATCCTGGTCAAGCCCGGCGAGCATGTCAGCGCCGGTGAAGTGGTCATCGAACTGGATAAGACGGCGGTGGACGCCGAGATGAAGCGCGCCGACGTCGACCTCGTCGCCGCCGAACTCGACCGGCTGCGGTTGACCGCCTTCCTCGCTGACGCCTCGACGGCGCCGTTCGCCTCGCTCGCCCATGCGACCGCCGAGCAGATCCGCCTGGCCGAGAGCCAGCTTGCTGCCGATACGGCTGCCCGCGCCGGAAAGCTCGCCAGCCTTGCCAAGGAGAAGTTCCAGCGCATTGCCGAGCGTCAGGTCCTCAACCAGACGCTGGCGAAACTGCAGAAGACGGTTCCCCTCGTCGCCCAGCGCGCCGACATCCACACAAGGGCGGCCGACAAGGGGGCATCGTCCATTCCCGCCAAGCTCGAAAGCCAGCAGCAGCTGATCGAGGCCCAGGCCGAACAGGAAATCACCGCAACCAAGATCATCTCGCTCGATGCAGCCATTGCCGAGGTCGAACAGAAGATCGCGACGGCGGAGGCGGAATCGCGCGCCGCAGCATTGACAGAACTGTCGAAGGTGCGCGAGCGCGCGCGCCTCGCCGAAGAAACGCTCGCCAAAGCCTCGCGGCGGGACGAACTCTCAACGCTCAGGGCGCCGATCGCCGGGACGGTGCAGCAGATGCATGTCGCCGGCATCGGCGCGGTGGTGACACCGGCCCAGCAACTCCTCACCATCGTGCCGGACGACGACACCGTCGAGGTCGAGGCGGTTCTGGAAAACCGCGACGTCGGCTTCGTCACCGCCGGCCAGCGCGTCGAATTGAAGGTCGAGGCCTTCCCATTCACCCGCTACGGGCTGTTGTCCGGGACCGTCCGCTCCGTCGACCGCGACGCCGAGGCAACCCCGATCAGCCCTGGTGGCGTGCACAGCTCGGAGCGCGTCGAGGATTCGATCGACCAGGTCGAGGCGAGCGAGCGGTTGCGCTATTCCGTCCGCATCGCATTGCAGCCGGGCACGCTCGACATCGACGGCAAGCCGGCGAAGCTCCTCGCCGGCATGTCGGTCCGTGCCGAGATCCTCACCGGCAAGCGCCGCATCGTCGATTTCCTCCTCGCACCCTTGGCCGAGCACGTGCACGACGCCTTCAGGGAGCGGTGAGATGAGGCCTCTCAGGTCGGTTTTCTGCCGTTCGCTGCCCCGGAACGTCCAGGCAGCGATTGACATGGGGCACCCTGGCGAGCATAGTCCGCCCGCGAGATCGCCGCCTTGAGGGGCGGCGTCGTTCGTTTTGGCAGTTTTTTGTTGCGGCGCAGCCAGCGCGGCACGGCCGTCCGACAGGATGCATCCAGGGGTTACGTCTTTGATGGTCTGGGCTTTTCGACGACGAGGCTGATACGACCGGCGCGACACGATGCTGTCATCGGCATTCGCGACCATGGCCGTTCCCTTCTCACACCTCGACGCCACCTGAAAGACCGCTGGAGACATCTCCGTGACCGATAGTTCCCTATTTCCCACATTTTCCCGGGCCCCGATCGCTTTCGTGAAGGGCGAGGGCGTCTGGCTCCATGGCACCGACGGCGAGATCTATCTCGACGCCATGTCCGGCGTTGCCGTCAACTCGGTGGGCCATGCCCATCCGCACGTGGTCGAAGCGCTGAAGCGCCAGGGCGAAAAGCTCTGGCACGTCTCGAACTGGTTCGAGATCCCCGAGCAGGCGGCACTCGCCGAGCGGCTGACCAAACTGTCGTTCGCCGATCGGGTCTTCTTCTGCAACTCCGGCGCCGAAGCGATCGAGTGCTGCATCAAGACGGCGCGGCGCTGGCATTATGCCGAGGGGCGGCCCGAGCGCATCGACATCATCACCTTTGAAGGCGCCTTCCACGGTCGCACGCTGGCGACCATCGCCGCCGGCGGCCAGGCGAAATACCTCGAAGGCTTCGGGCCGAAGGCGCCCGGTTTCATCCAGGTGCCGTTCGGCGACCGCAAGGCGCTCGAGGCAGCCGTCGGCCCGACCACCGCCGCCATCCTGATCGAACCGATCCAGGGCGAGGGCGGCGTCAGGCCGGTGCCGACCTCGGACCTCGTCTATTTGCGCGAGCTCTGCGACAAGGAAGGCATCCTCCTGCTGCTGGACGAGGTCCAGACCGGCATGGGCCGCACCGGAAAGTTCTTCGCCCATGAACATGCCGGCATCAAGCCGGACATCGTCGGGGTGGCCAAGGGCATCGGCGGCGGCTTCCCGATCGGGGCTTGCCTTGCGACCGAGGATGCGGCCAAGGGCATGACACCGGGGGCGCATGGCACGACCTTCGGCGGCAATCTGCTCGCCATGGCAGTCGCCGATGCCGTCCTCGACGTCATCACCGCCCCCGGCTTCATCGCCGATGTCGCCCGCAAGGGCCTCATCTTGAAGCAGAAGCTCGCCGGACTAGTGGACAGCCATCCGACGGTGTTTGCAGCCGTGCGCGGCGAAGGCCTGCTGATCGGGCTGCAATGCCGTGCCAGCAACATGAAGGTGTTCGACGCCTTCCGCAAACACAAGCTGCTCTGCTGCCCGGCTGGCGGCAATGTCGTGCGCTTCATGCCGCCACTGATCATCACCGAGGCAGAGATCGACGAAGCGATAGCCCGCGCCGATGCCGCCGCTTCGGACCTCGCCGCCACTCTCGCCGCCGAAGGAGCCTCCGCGTGACCCTCGCTCCGGACCACAAGCATTTTCTCGATCTGGCCGAGATTTCCACCGCCGAACTGCGGAAGATCCTCGAGGAGAGCAAGCGCCTGAAGGCGGTCCGCAAGGACCGCATGCGCGGCGAGGGCCCACTCGCCGGCAAGGTGCTGGCGATGATCTTCGAGCGTCCCTCGACCCGGACCCGCGTCTCCTTCGACGTCGGCATGCGCGAACTCGGCGGCGAGACGGTGATGCTGACGGGCGAAGAGATGCAGCTCGGTCGCGGCGAGACCATCGCCGATACCGCGCGCGTCCTGTCGCGCTACGTCGATGCGATCATGATCCGCATCCTCGACCACAGCGCGCTGCAGGAACTGGCCCAGTACGCTACCGTGCCGGTGATCAACGGATTGACCAAGCTCACCCATCCGACCCAGGTGATGGCGGACGTGCTGACCTTCGAGGAGCACCGCGGTCCGATCGCCGGCAAGACCATCGCCTGGACCGGCGACACCAACAACGTGCTCTCCTCCTGGATCCACGCAGCGGCGCGCTTCGACTTCAGCCTCAAAGTCGCCACCCCGCCGAGCCTCGCTCCGAAGGTCGACATCGTCAATTGGGCACGCAAGAATGGCGCATCGGTGCATTTTACCGCCGACGCCTTCGAGGCGGTTGACGGCGCCGACTGCATCGTCACCGACACCTGGGTGTCGATGGGCGACGACGAGACCGAGCGCCGGCACAATCTGCTGAAGCCCTATCAGGTCACCGCAAAACTGATGGCCGCCGCCGATAAGGACGCTATCTTCATGCACTGCCTGCCGGCACATCGCGACGAGGAGGTCACCGCCGAGGTGATCGACGGGCCGCAGTCGGTGGTCTTCGACGAGGCAGAAAACCGATTGCATGCGCACAAGGGCATTCTCGCCTGGTGCATGGGCACGATCGGGTAGAGCCAGATGATTTCAGATGGAATCGGCGCAGAAATCCATCTGAAATCTGAATCACGGCTCTATCAAATGCCTAGAGCGCGTCCCGTTCGGATAGAAGCGATCCGAACCATAAGGACACGCTAAAGTTATTGAATCTGGAGCATTTCCCTTCGCTCGGATGATTCCATCTGAGTGGGAAATGCGCTAGAGCGCTGATTCAGCTGTCATATGAATCCATGTGCCAGCATCGCGTTCTAGAACGGGATGGCGAAAAGCGCGTGCGGTTTTCGCCCTGGATCCTGCTCCCAAGCTTGACAGTGAGGACTGGCGTTTGATCGAATTCATCGAGACGAGCCGGCCGCCGCGCCCGGTCGCGGACGACCACGTTCTGCCCTTCGCGGTCGAGGGGCTGGACGTGCGCGGTCGCGTCGTGCGTCTCGGGTCCGTCGTCGATGCCATCCTGTCGCGCCACGACTATCCGGCCCCGGTGGCGCAGGTGCTGGCCGAGGCCATCGCCTTGACCGCGCTGCTCGGTTCCTCGCTGAAATTCGAGGGGCGCTTCACCCTGCAGACCAAGACCGACGGTCCGGTCTCCATGCTGGTCGTCGACTATTCGACGCCCGAACATATGCGCGCCTACGCCCACTTCGATGCGGCGGCAGTCGAGACCGCGATCGCAGCCGGGCACGGCAGTCCGGCCGAATTGATCGGCCGTGGCCATCTTGCCATGACGGTCGACCAGGGCGCCGACACCAACTCCTATCAGGGGTTCGTGACTCTTTCCGGCCAGGGGCTGGAGGAAGCCGCGCACGGCTATTTCCAGCAGTCCGAGCAGATCCCGACGCGGGTGCGGCTCGCCGTCGCCGAAATGCTGACGCGCGATCCGGGCCAACCGCCGCGCCACGCTTGGCGAGCCGGCGGCATTCTGGCGCAGTTCCTGCCGCAATCGCAGGATCGGCTCCGCCACCGCGACCTGCACCCGGGCGACGCGCCGGAGGGCACGGCTCTGCCGAGCGATGACGACGACGCCTGGACGGAAGCCTCGAGCCTGGTGGCCACCGTGGAAGACGTCGAACTGACCGATCCCGCTCTCGGGCCCGAGCGGCTGCTCTATCGCCTGTTCCACGAGCGCGGCGTTCGGGTGTTCCAGCCGCAGCCGATCGTCGATCGCTGCCGGTGCGGGCGCGAGCGGGTGGCCCGGCTGCTGGCGAATTTTTCCGCCGACGACGTCAGCCACATGACAGTCGACGGGCGGATCGAAGTGACCTGCGAGTTCTGCTCGACCCGCTATGAATTCGATCCGGCGGACTTGGCGTAGCCCGAGATGGCTCAGCTCAAGCCGCGGTCGGCTGCTGACATATCCCGGCGCCATCTCCAGGTAAGACATAATACGAGCGGCCCTTTCGCGCGATCAGTCCGTTGAGTTGCGGTGTCTTCCCTGCGAACGCCGGGATCCAATGCCGGCTCGACAGGCCGGTCGGCGCGGTGAGGCAGAACCCCGTCCGACGGTGCTGCCGGGCGGAAGGGGCAGTGGATCCCGGCTTTCGCCGGGATGACGCCGATTGTGGCGATATCGGTCAGCTGCCAGGGCCGCTGGCATAGCGCGGCCGAGCGGGCGACGCGGCAGGGGGATCTCTGTGATAGTCAGACTGCTCGGCCCGAGCGGCACGCATCACCTCAGCCAAGCGCAACTCGGCGCCCTGACCGTGTTTTTCGCCACCGTCGCCTGGTCGTCGGCCGGCTTCTTCACCCGTCTGATCCCGGTCGACGCCTGGACGCTGATGCTATGGCGCGGCTTCTTCGGCGGTCTGACCGCGCTTCTGTTCGTCTACGCCCGCCATGGCGGCGCGACGGCCGCGGTGTTCCGCTCGCTCGGGGTCACAGGATGGCTGTTCGGCCTGATCAATGGGGTTGGCATGGTCGCCTTCCTCGGCGCGCTGAGGCTGACGACGGTCGCCCATGTCACCATCATCTATGCCACCATGCCACTCGCCGTAGCGCTTGCCGCCTGGGTCAGCATCGGCGAGAAGCCGACCCTGCTCGCCGTGGTGGCGAGCCTGGTGGCGGCGGCCGGCGTGGCCTTGACCATCGTCGCCGGACAGAGCGAGGGCAATATCTGGGGCGACGCGCTGGCGCTCGTGATGACCGCCTCGATCGTCGTCGCGCTGCTGGTACAGCGCACCGGCCGGCCGGTCGACCCGATCGCCGCCGCCGTCGTCTCAGGCTTCTTCTGCATGATCTTTGCGCTGCCGATGTCGAGCCCGTTGTCGCCGTCGGCGCTGGAGTTCGGCGAACTCGCCCTTTACGGCGCGGTCAATATCGCGCTCGGGCTGATCCTGTTCTTCCTCGGCGCCCGCCACATTCCGGCGACCACATCCGGACTGATCGGTGCGCTCGATACGCCTTTGGCGCCCTTGTGGGTGTGGCTTGCCTTTGGCGAAACGCCGCGAGCGACGACGCTCTTCGGCGGCATCGTCGTGGTCGGCGCGGTGGTTGGCTATCTTTTCTGGTCGATGTGGGACAGGAGCCAAGTGGGGGGCAAGGCCGGCGGCGGAGCGCCCGCCGACTGAAGCGTGGTCAGCGTCAGTGGACGCTGACCATCTGCAGGTCGTTCTCCAGCGCGCTGGCAAAGGCCGCCTCGCGCGTGTCGGAAATGAAGATCGGCCGGCCATCGGCGTGGCTCAGCGCCCATAACAGCATGCCAGGCGTCACCGGCGGCGCCCCCGGAAACATCTCCTGGAGGTCTTCCGACCGGATCTGCCGCACATAGGCGACCTTGCCCTCGCCGAGGCCGGCAAAGGCCGCAGGCGGCAACGCATGTGCCTTGGCACCAGATGAATCCTGCATGACTCTACTCCTCTGACCCAGCAACAGCCGAACATCCGGCGTCCGGCCGCTCCAAAGAACGCGATACTCTCATGGGAACTAGGTCATGAGGCATTCGCGTGCGGCTTGGCTCTCGGCGTCCCCTGACGCCCTGAGCCTCAATCCCCCGAAGCGATATCGATCCGCCGGATGATCCTTTCCGGTTCCGGTCGCGCCAGATCGACCGACAGAAGCCCGTCCTTCAGTTCGGCGCCGATCACTTCGATCCCTTCCGCCAGCACGAACATGCGCTGGAACTGCCGCGCGGCGATGCCGCGATGCAGATATTGCCGTCCCTTATCATCATCCGACTGGCGTCCGCGAATGACGAGCTGACTTTCTTCCAATGTCACTTCGAGCTGATCGCGGGTGAACCCGGCGACAGCCAAAGTGATCCGAAGCACGTCCCCCTCGCGATCGGAGCCATGCAGCCGCTCGATGTTGTAGGGCGGATAGCCGTCGTTTGCGGCCTTGGACACGCGATCGAGCACGCGCTCGATCTCGTCGAATCCAAGCAGGAAGGGGCTGGAAAAGCCCGGAATTCGCGACATGCGGCAAGGCCCTCGACAGAAGCGACCCCGTACCCGGAATGACCCGTGTCCCACAAGACACCGAACTTTCCGAGCCGTCCTGAGACAACCGGACCCTCCAGTCGACGCAACCCCATCCCACCCGGCTTTGTGAACCCAGACTGCTCGCGCAATCGGGCCGCCGACGACGGCAAAGAGGTTACGCCAACCCCATTAGGCATCCGAATGGGTTGACAAACCCATAAGCGCAATATGGTGGCAAGCCCATGCCCGTGCAAGTCTGCCGCAGCGACATGATTTCAAGCCTTTGGGCGGAGACGTCTGCGGCTGCTGCAGCGCGAATGCGCTCGCAATCCGCGAATCCCCACGTTCTCGGGCATGACGCCGACTCACGAGAGCCCGTTCCGACCTGCACTTCGACGGCTGCGGCGCTGCATTCGCGAGGCACCGCGGCGGGTGTCACACGCCGTCGTCGTCCTCGTCCTTGGCGGCGGGCGCCTGCATCGACTTCAATTTGGCGAAGATCTTGTCGGCGTCGAGTTCCGGCTCGGCCTCTTCCTCGCGGGCGAAGTCGCCGAGCGCCGGAGCCGAGGTCGTCTCGTTGACAGGCAGCAGGATGGCCGCACCCGGATCGCCCTCCTCGCGCCTCGGCAGGCCTTTGGCGGCGCGTTCGACCTCAAGGTCGAGATCGAGCTGGGTGCACAGGCCGAGCGTCACCGGATCCATCGGGCTGAGATTGGCGGCATTCCAGTGGCTGCGCTCGCGGATTTGCTGGATGGTGGTCTTCGTCGTGCCGACGAGACGCATCACGGCGGCGTCCTTCAGTTCCGGATGGTTGCGCAACAGCCAGAGAATGGCGTTCGGCCGGTCCTGGCGGCGCGACACCGGCGTATAGCGCGGCCCGCGGCGCTTGGCCTCCGGCACCTTCACCTTGCGGTCGGCGAGCTTCAGGCGGTACTTCAGGTCCCGCTGCGCACGCTCGATTTCCTCACGCGTCAGCTGCCCGGAGATGACGGGATCGAGACCCTTGATGCCCTGCGCCGCCTCGCCGTCGGCGATCGCTTTCACTTCGAGCGGATGCAGGCGGCAAAAGGCCGCGATCTGCTCGAAGCTGAGCGCCGTATTTTCGACGAGCCACACAGCGGTCGCCTTCGGCATGAGCGGCGTATTCGGCTGGGTCGACATCGGATAGTCTCTCCTTGTCGCTTCGCTCTGGGTTTCCACCGGAGCGAGGCTGAATTGTAGTCGTCGATGTGACGGAATGGCGACTATATATGCCGGCAAATGCGGTTGTGCAATTCAGGAATGCCGTCAGCGCTGAATATTCGCTGAAAGGATAGCGGAAAGGCGCGGCCAAGGTGCTGGCCGCGCTTCCCAAATATCATCCCCGAAGCGTCGCGCCGGTCGCCTTCGAAACCGCGGCGACGATCTTTGCCGAAACCGACTCGATCTCGTCTTCGGTCAAGGTCCTGTCCTTCGGCGTCAGCGTCACTTCGACCGCGACGGATTTCCGGCCCTCGCCGATGGACGGCCCACGGAATACGTCGAACAGGCCGACATCCGTAATGAGGCCCTTTTCGGCGCTGCGGACGGCCTTCAGGATCTTGTCCGCTTCCACCGCCTCATCGACGACGAAGGCGAAGTCTCGGCCGACCGTCGGGAACTCGGAGACGCTCAAGGCGCCCTTCGACCGGCTGCCGCGCGCCTTCGGTTCGGGAACGGCATCGACGAACACTTCGAAGGCCACCAGAGGTCCGCCGACGTCGAGGGCGGTCAGCGTCTTCGGATGCACTTCGCCGAAATGGGCAAGCACCGTCTGAGGCCCGAGCTGCAGGGTGGCCGACCGGCCGGGATGGAACCAGTCCGGCACCTTGCGCGAGACCTGCAGCTTGTCGACCGGCGCACCGAGCGCCTCGAGCACCGCAATGGCATCCGCCTTGGCATCCGTCCAGGCGACGGCCGGCGCATTGCCACTCCAATGACGCCCGGTGCCGGCAGCGGTCGCAGTGCCGCGCCGGACTCCACTTGCCGACGTCCGCTGGCCGGCCGGCGTATCGTCCAGGAACACCTGGCCGACCTCGAACAGGCCGACGTCGCCCTGACCGCGGTCGGCGTTGCGCTGAGCCGCAGCGATGAGGCCCGGCAGCAGGCTCGGGCGCATGTCGGAGAGGTCGGCGGCGATCGGGTTGGCGAGCGCGAGTTCGGGCTTGCCGCCGCCGAAATGCTTGGCCTGGCTCGCCGAGACGAACGACCAGGTGACCGCTTCCAGGAGCCCGCGGGCGGCCAGTTGCCGGCGCGCGCGCGACCGGCGCACCTGGGTGGTGGTCAGCACCTTGCCGTTGACATGAGCCTTGGATTCCAGCGGCTTCAGCGGCACCTTGTCGACGCCGTTGATGCGCACGATTTCCTCGACGAGATCGGCGCGACCCTGCACGTCTGCCCGCCACGACGGCACCGCGACGCGGACGGTCGATTCCTGACCGGCCACCAGGAAGCCGAGCCGTTCCAGGATGTGGCGCACCTCGATGCGGTGCAGTTCCAGCCCGGCGAGGCGCTTGACCTCGGCCAGCGGGAACTCGATGACGCGCTCCAGTTCCGGTGCCTTGCCGGCGACGACGATATCGGACGGCACGCCGCCGCAGAGATCGATGACCATCTGCGTGGCATAGTCTAGCCCGGGTGCCAGGAACGCCGGATCGACGCCGCGCTCGAAGCGGTAGCGCGCATCCGACACGATGCCGAGCCGGCGGCCGGTCTCGGCGACCGACAGCGGATCGAAGTAGGCGCACTCGATGAAGACGTCGGTGGTCGCCTCGGTGCAGCCCGTTGCCATACCGCCCATCACGCCGCCGATGCCGAGCGGGCCCG
>JARLIT010000288.1 GCA_031291575.1 Ancalomicrobiaceae bacterium | reverse complement strand
GTTTGGCATGACCGACTACTGGGCCAGCCATTACGAAGGGCGCTCGTTCTACCGCGATGACCGCTATTGGCGTCGCCACGGCATGCACCCGCCGCAACCGGGTCAGGCGCGGCCTGATCGCCCGAGATCCGAACCCAACCATGTCCAGCCTCAGCGGCCCGAGCCCAACCATGTTCGGCCACCACGACCCGAGCTCAACCACGTCCAGCCACCGAGGCCGGAGCCCAACCATGTTCGGCCGCAGCGGCTTGATCCCAACCATGTCCAGCCGCATCCGGCAGCCCCAGCCAAGTTGACTCCGCGACCCGCTTGTAGCGATCCGGTGAAATGTCATTGAACCACAAGCGCCTACTGCCAACCCGCGATAGCCGATCAGGAGGTTCGCCATTGCAGCAATTCCGTCGCGCTCAGCGCAGCCTGCGATATCGCCGACGAAATCGCCGTGCTCCGCAGTCTCGTGCGGATTTGGGCGCCGGGCGCGCCCCTCGACGGAGTGATCGAGCCATGAGCTCTCCAATGCTACCGGGCGTCGTAGTCATCCCCGACTGTGATCGTGTTCGCCCAACCCGTTCGACGCTCGGCGTGATCGCTACCACCAAGCGACTGTCAAACGCATGGGAGCAGGCCCGATGATCGCCTCCGCCGCCGCCTTTCTCTCCGGGCTCTGGCACCGCCAGGATGCATTGCCGGACTCCGGCGCAGCCGCGCCGGGCGGTTCGGCCTTCGCGCGCCAGCGCAGTGATCACCGCAGCGCGACCGACGGCATCTATGTCGAATGGTCCCCCAAGACGCTGAGCCGATTGCTGGCCGAAGAGCTGCCGGGGGTCGAGATCATCGTGGTCTCCAACCGGGAGCCCTACATCCACAACCGCGCCGACGATGGCACCATTGCCCTGCAACTTCCGGCCAGCGGTCTCGTCTCGGCGCTGGAGCCGGTGATGCGGTCCTGCGGCGGAACCTGGATCGCCCAAGGCAGCGGCTCGGCCGATCGCGACACCGTCGACGAACATGATCGCCTGTCGGTCCCCCCGGCCAATCCGGAGTATACGCTGCGCCGCGTCTGGCTGTCGGAGGAGGAGATCGACGGGCACTATTACGGCTTCTCCAACGAAGGCCTCTGGCCGCTCTGCCACACCGCTTTCGTGCGACCGCTGTTTCGCGCCGACGACTGGGAGGCCTACCGGGCGGTCAACCAGAAATTTGCCGACGTGGTGGTCGCCGAGGCCGGACGCGAAGATCCCATCATACTGGTCCAGGACTATCACTTTGCGCTCTTGCCGCGGATGATCCGCAATGCCCTGCCCAAAGCGACGATCATCACCTTCTGGCACATCCCCTGGCCCAACGGCGAGACCTTCGGCATCTGTCCGTGGCGCGAGGAGATCATCGACGGTCTGCTCGGCTCGACCGTTCTGGGCTTTCACACCCGCCAGCACTGCAACAATTTCATCGACTCGACCGACCGCTTCATGGAGAGCCGCATCGATCGCGAGCACGGCTCGGTGACGCTGCGCGGCCGCGAGACGCTGATCCGGCCCTATCCGATCTCGATCGAATGGCCGCCGGCGGCTCTGGCCACGCAAGGCACGATCGCCAGCTGCCGCCGCGCCGTGCGGGCCCGCCTCGGGCTTGCCGACGACATGCGTATCGCCGTCGGCATCGAGCGCTTCGACTACACGAAGGGAATTCTCGACCGCATGGCCGCAGTGCACGATCTGCTCACCCAGCACCCGGAGTGGAAGGAGAGGGTTGTCTTCGTACAGGCAGCCGCACCGTCGCGGACCAAGCTCGGCGCCTACGAGAAGCTGCAGTCCGATGCCATCCGGCTTGCCGATGCGATCAATGCCGCACACGGCACCGCCGACTGGAAGCCGATCCACCTGGTGATCCGTCACCACGACCAGCGCGAGGTCTATGAACTGTTCCGCGCCGCCGACGTCTGTGTCGTGTCGAGCCTGCACGACGGCATGAATCTGGTTGCCAAGGAATTCGTCGCCTCCCGCGACGACGAGCGGGGCGTGCTGGTGCTCTCCAGCTTCGCCGGTGCCGCGCGCGAACTGTCCGAGGCGTTGATCGTCAACCCCTACGACACCCGAGCCATGGCCGACGTGTTCGCTGCCGCGTTGCGCATGCCGGAGACCGAACAGCGCGACCGGTTGCGGCTGATGCGTGACGTCGTCCGGCAGCGCAATGTCTACCGCTGGGCGGCGCAGATGCTGATCGACGCCGCGCGCATCCGTCGCCGCGAAACCATCCAGGCCCTGTCCAGCGAAGACTGATGCGGCGATGGGAACCCACGAGCGGGTTGGGCGTTGATAGGATAGCCGAGTGGAGGAGAGCGCCATGCCCCGTGGTGACAAGTCGAAATATACCGACCGACAGAAGCGCAAGGCCGCAGACATCGTTGAGAGCTACGAGACGCGCGGCACCGATCACGCGGAAGCCGAGCGCATTGCCTGGGCGACCGTCAACAAGGATGACGGCGGCGGCAAGAAGCCGGGCGGATCTGGTCGCGGCGTCGATACCGGACACCCAGCGGCGCATGCCGGCGGCGAGGCGTCGGCCTCGCGTCCGGCAGCGGACCGGTCGGCATCGGCCAAGAAGGCGGCGGCCACCCGCCGTGCCCAGCCGTTGTAGGCCACGCATCGAAGGGCGGAGGCGCCTGGCCAATTTTGGGGGGGGCAAATGCCGATGGGGCGGAACTTCAGCACCCCTGGCGCGTTGGCTTCGCGATCGGCCCCGCGAAACGAGCCCACTCGTCTTTGATGGACTCGACATCCCGGAGGCGGCTGCATCGCATCGCTTATGGCGTTGCGCTCCGGGCGTCGCGCGGCCAGTTCCTATCTCTATCCCGACGAGGAGACCGATCCATGGACAAGACTCTCGGTACGCTGTTCCACGAAACGCTGAAGGATGTCTACTACGCCGAGCGCAAGATCTTGAAGGCGCTGCCGAAGATGGCCCGCGGCGCGAACAGTCCAGAGCTGGAGACGGCGTTCCTCGCCCACCGGCAGGAGACCGAAGGTCAGGTCGAGCGGCTGCAGATGATCTTCGAGATCATCGGCGAGCGGGCGCAGGGCAAGACCTGCGATGCCATCGAAGGCATTCTGGCCGAGGGCGACGAGGTTCTCGGCACCTACAAGGGAGCGCCGGCGCTTGATGCCGGCCTGGTTGCCGCCGCCCAGGCGGTCGAGCACTATGAAATCGCCCGCTACAACACGTTGAAGGCGTGGGCGACGGAGCTCGGCTTGCCCGATGTCGCGGAACTCCTCGACCGGACGCTGGCGGAGGAGGTTGCCGCCGACTTGTTGCTGAGCGAACTCGCCGGCCGCACCATCGACCGCGCGGCGATCGCTGCCGAATGAGAGGTCCGGTCGTGCGCCGGCGCCCGCCCGCCGTCGCGAAAGCCCCCCCGAACGGGTGGGCGGTGGCCCAAGGCATAGCCCACCCCCTTTACGCGCGTGCCTCAGCGTGCACCCTGACCTCGCCGAAAGCCATGCCCGGGAACCAGATCG
>JARLIT010000287.1 GCA_031291575.1 Ancalomicrobiaceae bacterium | reverse complement strand
GAATCGAAAGACGCTCATTCGGGCGGGGGACGGCCGAACGAGAGCTATTGGGACCGGCTGGCGGTCGCTCCGCATCTGCGCGAGATCTTCGGCGAGCCGACAAATGTTCTGCATTTCGTCAATATGCCGCCCCGATTCTGCGATGCGGCCGCCGCCCCCGGATAGGATTGCCGCCGACTCGCCGCAGCGAACCGGACATGGCAAGCTAAATAAGTTTGAACGATGCAGGGGGGGCGAATGGGCACGAGTTGCATAATGGGCAGCAGTATCGTGCGTAGCTGCATATCGAGGCCGGCCACTGCCGGTATTCGGCTGTTGGCGTGTCTGTTTGCAGTGGGTGTCAGCATCGCCATGAGCGACGGTCAGGCCGGTGCGCAAGTGTCGCCAAAATCGAAGGCCCTGCTATTGGGGCAATATGAGTATTCTGCTTCCTCTGTGATTGTGATCAACAAAGAATTTTATCTGGATTTTGTGCTGTCTCATAAGACTGGTGAGCAGGGTGTCGGTTGGTCGGCAGTTGTGCACAAATCCGGCCTGACGCAGCCTGGGGAAAATTACCTCGTCGAATTGCGTGGAATCGATGACAGAGGCCGCAAGATCGTATCGACAGCGACGGCACTCAGAGGAATGACTGACCTTCACGGCAAGATGTCTTTGCGGAATTACTGCAGCCTGGCATTTGGCAGCAAACTGGTGGTGCATCTCGCCGAACTCGACGACAACGACAAAGAAGTGTGGAGCGTGACGACGTTTCGCACCAAACTTCTCAGCGAGCTCAGTCGTTGGCCGAGTTGTTCGTCGCGCTGATCTATCCAAGAGCGCTCCGGGCGGGGCTGCCGGGCGCGCGAGCTACCTGTTCTGTCCCTTGGCGGCGGCGGCCAGCTCCGCCTCGATCTTCGCCTGCTCGTCCTCGGAATAGAGGTGTTCCACCGGTGGCGGCACGTAGCGCGAATCCGCCTCGAACAGCGGATTGGGTGTCGTCTGCACCGGCGGCAGCAGCGGCGTCTCGGTTACCGTCCGCGGCGGCGGCTTGGCGGTATCCAGATCGGCCTGCGGCGCCGCAGCGACGGGCACGCCCCCGGTTTCGGCAATCCCGCCGGAACAGGCGACAAGCGCCATCACCCCCGCGGCCGCAACGGAGCGGGCCAGGGCCAAGCGCCAGAACTCGAAACTATATGCAGCCATGGAGCGCAGTTGAAGCCACCAACCCGAATTGCGAATTGCCCGATCCCGGGCGACCTGCCAAGCTTCCCGCCGGACACACGCCGCCAGTATCAAACGATGTTACATCATAGTCCTTAACAGGAAGCCGTCACCGGCTCCTCGCTTGAGACTTCGCCATGTCAAAGTGGCGCTTTCAGGGTCCGGGGCAAGAACCGGCCGGCCTTGATCTGCGGGCGAAGTCGGGGATCATAATACGCCTCGGCGTGCCTCTGTCACGCGGGGAGGGCGATCGCTGCGGAAAGCCTCGCCGAACGTGGCCGGCTGGCCACAGGCGGGTGCCGTGGCGACTGGACCGGTTGCAGCGGGCTCCGCGGACGGGTCTGCTGCATGTACAATCGATAATCGGATGGGGAGGCAGGGGTTGATGGGCGGAAAGGCCGGAAGCGGAGAGACGGTGGCAGGTGGCGACGCGTCAGCGAAGGCGCCAGGCCGCAAGCGCCGGGGCAAAGCTCCGGCAGCGCCAGAGCCGTCGCCAGAGGCTTCCTCCGACACGCCCGCGCGCACGGAACGGTCGTCCGCCAAGCGCCCTCCAGCCAAGCGTCGATCCGCTGCCCCCGCCGTCGAGCCTGCCGCTCCTCCGGCCGCCCCGGCGCCCGCACCCGACAAGACCGCCGCCGAAGCGCCCTCTGCGGACAAGCCCACCGCCGGCAAGGCGCAGCGCGAGGACAGTCCGTTCCTGCGCTACCTCGTGCAGAACCCGGAAGCGTTTGCGCAAAACCTGGCGCGCGTGGTGGAAGGCGCCGGCAAGGCTGCCGCCGCCTATCTCAAGCCGCGCGAGGCGGGCGAGAACCGCAGCGAGCTCGCCGACGAACTGTCGACGGTGTTCAAGACGCTCGCCCATGTCGGGGAATACTGGCTCGCCGACCCGGCCCGCGTTCTTGAGGCGCAGACCTCGCTTTGGGCCGGCTACATGGATGTCTGGGCGCGCACGCTGAAGCGCATGGCCGGCGAGGACGTCGAGCCGGTGGCCAAGCCCGATCCACGCGACAAGCGGTTCCAGGACGCCGACTGGAGCGAGAACCAGTTCTTCGACTTCATCAAGCAGATGTACCTGGTGACCGCCCGCTGGGCCGACCGGATGGTTGAGGACGCGGAAACGCTCGATACCCACACCCGCCGCAAGGCAGAATTCTACGTGAAGCAGATTGCCAATGCGATCGCTCCGTCGAATTTCCTGCTGACCAACCCGGAACTGCTGCGCGAGACCTTTGCCCAGAACGGCGAAAACCTGGTGCGCGGCATCCGCATGCTCGCGGAAGACATCGAGGCGGGCGGCGGAGACCTGAAGATCCGACAATCCGATCCGGAGAAATTCACCGTCGGCGGCAATCTCGCCACCACGCCGGGCAAGGTCGTCCATCAGAACGATGTCTGCCAGATCATCCAGTATGCGCCGACGACCGAGACGGTCTACCGGCGGCCGCTCCTCATCGTGCCGCCGTGGATCAACAAGTTCTACATTCTCGATCTCAATCCGGACAAGAGCTTCATCCGCTGGGCCATTGCCGAAGGCCGCAGCGTGTTCGTTGTCTCCTGGGTCAATCCCGACCGGCGGCAAGCCGAAAAGTCGTTCGAACACTACATGAAGGAGGGAATCCTCACCGCGCTCGACGTGATCGAGGTGGCGACCGGCTCCGCCGAAGTCGACGCCATCGGCTACTGCGTCGGCGGCACGCTCCTTGCCGTGACCCTCGCCTGGGCAGCGGCGAAAGGCGACGACCGCATCGAGTCGGCGACCTTCTTCACCACCCAGGTCGACTTCACCCATGCCGGCGACCTGAAGGTGTTCGTCGACGAGGAACAGGTCAGGCTACTCGAGGAGCGCATGGCCGAGCGCGGCTTTCTGGAGGGGAGGAAGATGGCTTCCTCTTTCAACATGCTCCGGTCGAACGACCTGATCTGGCCGTATTTCGTCAACAACTACATGAAGGGGCAGGACCCCTTCCCGTTCGATCTTCTCTACTGGAACTCCGATTCGACCCGCATGCCAGCGGCGAACCATTCCTTCTACCTGCGCAACTGCTACCTGGAAAACCGGCTGACCGAGGGCACCATGACGGTGGCCGGCGTCACGCTCGATCTGGGCAAGGTCAGGGTCCCGATCTACAATCTCGCCGCGCGCGAGGACCATATTGCCCCGGCGCGCTCGGTGTTTCTGGGCTGCCGCGCCTTCGGCGGGCCGGTCACCTACGTGCTCGCCGGCTCCGGCCATATCGCCGGGGTGATCAATCCGGTGGCAAAGCCGAAATACCAATATTGGACCGGGCCGGAACCGAAAGGCGCCTTCGAGGACTGGCTCGCTCAAGCGACCGAGCATCCGGGCTCCTGGTGGCCGCATTGGTCCGAATGGCTCGCGGACAAGGCGCCGGAAAAGGTCGCGGCGCGGCAACCCGGCGGCGGCAAATTGCAGCCGCTCGAGGACGCACCGGGAAGCTACGTCAAGGTGAAGGCGTAGGGGCGCGCCGCTGCGCTCAATGACGGATTATGGCCGAGAGCGGACGGTCCGCTCTGGGCACCAAGGATTGAATAGCTTCCATGGAAAGTGGGCTGGTCTCGACGACGGCTTGCGACCGCATGGCGGACCTATGAAGACGCGCGGAGCGCCTTCATAAGCTGCGGGAGAGTCAAGCGCTCATTATGCGAAGCTGGTTGAGCGCGAAAGCTCCTCCCATGCGCTGATTTCGCCTCGCATTCCGTCGAGCTTCTGTTTGACCAGCCCCAGAGCGTCATCGCCCAGGAACAGCCGCACCGGCGGATTCTCAGCATCGACCAGTGCGAGCAACGCCTGCGCAGCCTTGGTCGGATCGCCTGGTTGATTGCCGCTCTTGGCCTGTCGTGCGGCGCGGATCGGGTCCATGACCGTGTCATAGTCGGCAATACTGCGCGGTGTGCGATCCATCGAGCGCCCGGCCCAGTCGGTGCGGAATTGGCCGGGAGCGAGCGCCGTAACCCGAATTCCAAAGTTCGCCACTTCCTTGCCGAGCGCCTCGGAGATGCCTTCCAGCGCGAATTTGCTTCCACAATAGAAGGTGATCCCGGGCATTGTGATGAAGCCGCCCATGGAAGTGACATTGATGATATGGCCGCGACGCCGCTCGCGCATGCCTGGCAGCACCGCCTTGATCATCGCGACGGGCCCGAAGACGTTGGCGGCGAATTGGCGCTGAAGATCGTCCATGGACGATTCTTCCAGCACCCCCTCATGGCCATAACCGGCATTGTTCACCAGCACGTCGATCGGACCGGCCTGTCGTTCGGCTTCGGCGATAGCCGCCGGGATAGCGTCGAAATCGGTCACATCCAGCTTGACCGGGCGAGCGCGACCGGGCGCGAGCGCGGCGAAGGCCTCGGCGTCACCCTGCCGCCGCACGGTGCCGATCACACGGTGGCCCGTTTCAAGCGCGCCTAGGGCAAATGCTCGCCCTAGGCCGGAACTGACGCCTGTAATGAGAAATGTCTTGGAGGGGGAAGTCATGGTACATCTCCGGGCTAGGATCAAAACTATATCATGATATAGATAAGACATGACAGAAAACAAGACCCAGGCAGCTCCGACCGCCGCGAGGGGCGAGCCGCTTCGCCAGCGCGTGATGGACGCAGCGGAGCGACTGCTCCGCCGGGGCAAGGCCGATTTCTCGATGCGCGACCTTGCCACTGAAGCCGGGGTCAGTTTCGCGACTCCGTTCAATCAGTTCGGAAGCAAGGCTGCGATCATGCATACCCTTTCGAGGCGGCGGATTGATACGATGGCCAAGCGCTTTGCCGAGATGTCTCAGCCTGCCGATGCTGCCGGCAGGGTGCTGTTGGCGATCGACACGGCGGTCGAGGTGATGCTGGAGGAGCCGAAGATAAATCGAGCCGTTATGGGGTGGATCGGCACGGCCGGTCCGTCCCCCGGAAACGTCCTGGCGCACTCCACGACCTTATGGACGCTGGCCCTGGGAGCCGGCGAAGGCCTGATCGGGGCGGGCAGGCAGAAAGCGTTGCGCTGTTTGCCGGAACAGCTCGCCTTTGCCTTTCGCGGGGTTCTGTCGTTCTGGACCGCCGGCGAACTGCCGGATGAGGAGCTTGCCTCGACTGCGGGAGAAATTGCGAAGACGTTGCTTCTCGGATTTGCTGAACGGCCGCTATTCTGCGATTCCGCCTCCTAAGCTGCCGTGCGGGAATCCGCCCCAAAGCGGTCGCGGGAACGATCCCGCAGGTAGGTGCCGCCTTCCGTCCACCGTCCCCCCACACCCTCACCACGAATGTTGGGGTGCGCTTGGGGCTGATTGACGCCTGAGACAAGCATTCGCTTCGGGTGGCACACCGCCGGACTGACCGGCCGCTTTGGGCCAAAGGCGGCCGGAATTGCTCGCCGCGACGTGCCACAACCGCCGTCGTTGCACCTACTTCCTCAGCCTGGGCGAAGCTGCTGTGTGACGGCGGCAACAGAGCTCACCTCTGCCTGTGCGCCACTTGCCGCGCCCGTTGCTCCGCTCAGTGGGAAGCTTGCATTTCCCGGACCGAGGCCATGAAATGCGCAAAAGCCTGCGCTTGTTCCTCCTCGGCCTTCTTCTCTTCCGGCGTCAGTGGCTTCGCTGGCCCGACCACGCTCGGCGGCACATAGTTGACCTGTTGACGGGTTGCGTGGCTGAAATGCGAGATGATCTTCACCGCCGTCATGATCACAGCCAGAACCGCGCCGATCTTGTGCAATGTCCGATGAAACTCGCTCATGAAACGGACCTTCCGAATGTCTGCAATAAGCCCCATCAAACCCGACAATGCCCACGAATTGAAGTCACATCGGTTTGAACACCGGCGCGCGCCCGGCCGCGCAAGATCTCACCATCGGTGGGGGACTTCGCATCCTCCGTGGCCCCGGCGGGATATTGGAACAAGGTGATGACAGTTGGGGAAGAGACGATCGGCAAAAGGGTTTGGTTTTGGCCCCATGCCGGGGAGAGATCGCTCCTGCCCGATCCATGAAGATCGCGTTCCGGGGCTCGATCCCAAGTCTTTTCATCTGCGACGAAATCGATGACAATTGAGACTGTCATAGCTGTCGCCCCAAAGCGAAACGATGCTGGCGTTCGCGCATCGCGGATCGAAGGTCCGCAATGAGGCCTTGACCAATTGATCATTGGAGTCGACCGATGGTTGAGCCAAAGCCGGATGAGTACCATCGTCGATTTGTCGGGCCGGCGGAGGCGCTGGAGCGCAGCATCGCTGCAGCACCCAATGACCTCAGTTTGTGGATCGAACTGATCGTCCATTATTGGGTGATGACGGAGACCGGAGTGGTCTGCGCGCTCGGGGCGCCCGGGCCGCTGATGTGGCAGGCGTGCACGCGCCGCCAGCAGCTGCTGGCGGCAGCGAAAGAGCGGTTCGGCGCGGCCCCGCGTCT
>JARLIT010000008.1 GCA_031291575.1 Ancalomicrobiaceae bacterium | reverse complement strand
GATCGCGCTCGCGCATTACCTCCTCGTCGGCGAAGCGCGCGGCTGCCGTCCCACTCCCTTCTTCGATCCAGACCACGCGCGTGCGGCACACACCGGACCCGCCGGGACAAGCGTCTTCGCCTGTTTCCTGGCGGCAGGAGCTACCGGACCGGCAGCGGCCGAGTTCGACGCCGACTGGTATGCTCGGCAGGGCGGATGGTCCGCGGCTTCCGGCCTGTCGCCCTGGCAGCATTACCGCCGTTACGGCCTGCCGGCACTCAAGGATCCATCGCCCGACGTCTCGATCGCCTTCGTCCTCACCGCCTATCACAAGCGCCCCGGTAAACTCGCCCGCACGCTGATGGGTGTGTTTGCCCGTCGCTCGCCCCCCAGCAACCGCTCATTGCCGCTCAGCCGCCGGGCACTCACCGAAAACCAGGACAGATTTCGCCAACAGATCGCCTTCGAGGTTGTCGCGGCTCGTGCCGATGCCGGCCACGCCGACCTCGTCTTCGTGCAGACGAATGGGCGCCATCCCGCCGATCTCCATCGGGCCGACCGCCCGTTCGATCTGATGCTCAACTACTATTCCGAGCCGGCCGGGCCGGCACCCGACGCCGACTATGTGATCCGGCAGAACGGCACGAAGGTCACCGCGATCGATCTTCTGCTCAAGCGCGCGCCCGAGTTCCTCACCCGCTACGAACGGGTGCTGTTTCTCGACGACGACGTGGAGATCTCGGCCGCAGCCATAGGGCAGCTATTTTCGGTCATGGCACAGGAGCACCTGCACCTGGCGCAACCAGCGCTCACGGCGGATTCCAGCAGCCATCATCGCGTGCTCACTGTGGCCGAAGGCTCCCAGCGCTGTCGGCAGGTCAGCGCCGTCGAAATCATGATGCCGGCACTGAGCCGGGAGGCAATCGAGGCGGTCGGGCCGCTGTTCGGTGCCGGGGTCAGCGGCTACGGCATCGACTTCCTACTGGGAAAGGCGGTCAGCGACCGCTTCGGGGCGGCGGTCGCGGTCGTCGATGCTGCCGTGGCCCGGCACGCCGCACCGGTCGATCTCGGCAACGGGCCATTCTACCGACTTCTCGCCCAATTCGGCCTCGATCCGCATGTGGAAATGTGGACACTCATCGCCGAGTACGGTCTTATGCGCACGATCGTGGCGGTCGAGACACCGTAGGGTGTCGTCCCGCGGAAGCACCGGTCTGACGGAACCGTCGGCGCCGCCGCCACCGGATCGCGGATTGGCGCCGATCGGAATGCCCCGGGGGACCGCGCTCGCATGAGACCGACCGAATGGCCGGACGATATCATTGTACGTGCCGGCGATGCGAATGGGATTGACTGACGTGCAGATTGACCGCTTTTCCATACAAGATGTTGTTGTCTTCAAGCCGAAGCGCCACGGCGACGCGCGCGGCTATTTCATGGAGACGTTCCGGGCGGATGTGTTCCGGCAGGCGATCGGCGATTTCAGCTTCGTGCAGGACAATCAGTCGATGTCGGTGGACGTCGGCACGGTCAGGGGCCTGCACTTCCAATTGAACCCGCGCGCGCAGGGCAAGCTTGTGCGTTGCGTCGTCGGCGCCATTTTCGATGTCGCCGTCGATATCCGACGGGGATCGCCGAGCTACGGCCAGCATGTCGCGGCGGAGTTGAGCGCGGAGAATGGCTGCCAGCTGTGGATCCCGCCGGGCTTTGCGCACGGGTTCGCGACGCTTCGGCCCGATACGGTGATCGCCTACAAGGTCACCGACTTCTACAGCGCCGAACATGACCGCGGACTGCTGTGGAACGATCCGGCCCTCGGAATCCGCTGGCCGGTCGAACCGGACTGGGCCGTGCTTTCCGCCAAGGATCGGCAGCAGCCGGAGCTCGCGGCGCTCGACGCCTATTTTTCATACACGGGCTGACGCTGCGGCGGCTTTCGAGAGGTCAGGAAACTCCATGCGCATTGTTGTCACCGGCGGGGCCGGCTTCATCGGCTCGGCGGTCGTCCGGCATCTGGTGTTGGTCAAAGGCTACGACGTCCTCACCGTCGACAAGCTCACCTATGCCGGCACGCTGACTTCGCTTGCCCGGGTCGACAACAGCCCCAACCACCGCTTCCTCAAGGCGGACATCTGCGACCGTCAGACGATGGCCGAGGCGTTCGACTCCTTCCGCCCCAATCGCGTCATGCATCTGGCCGCCGAAAGCCACGTCGACCGCTCGATCACCGGGGCGAAGGACTTCATCGACACCAATATCGTCGGCACCTTCACGCTGCTGGAGGCGGCGCGCGCCTACTGGCAGGGGCTGGAGGCGGACGAGAAGGAGCGGTTCCGCTTCCTGCACGTGTCGACCGACGAGGTCTACGGCTCGCTCGGGGCCGAGGGGCTGTTCACCGAGGCAACACCCTATGACCCGTCCTCGCCGTATTCGGCAGCAAAGGCGGCGTCCGATCATCTGGCAAAAGCCTGGGCCCGCACCTACGGCCTGCCGGTCGTCGTCTCCAACTGCTCCAACAATTACGGCCCCTATCATTTCCCGGAAAAGCTCATTCCGCTGATCATCCTGAACGCGCTGCAGGGCAAGCCGCTGCCGGTCTACGGCACCGGCGCCAATATCCGCGACTGGCTGTATGTCGAGGATCACGCCCGTGCGCTGGATCTCATCGCCGAGCGCGGCCGGGTGGGCGAGACCTACAACGTCGGCGGCCGCAACGAACGCACGAACATCGACGTTGTCAGGCAGATCTGCGCGCTGATGGACCGGCATCACCCGGCCGGCGCGCCGCATGCCCGGCTGATCAGCTTCGTCGCCGACCGTCCCGGCCACAATGCCCGGTATGCCATCGATGCGACGAAGCTGGAGACCGAACTCGGCTGGCGGGCCGAGGAGACGTTCGAGACCGGCATCGAGCGCACGGTTCAGTGGTATCTGGAGAACGAGTGGTGGTGGGCGCCGTTGCGGCAAGGTTATGACGGCTCCCGGCTCGGGCTGATCGGCGGCGCCGCGGAGACGACGGAGAGCAGATGATGACGCGCCGTATTCTCGTCACCGGCACCGAAGGCCAGGTGGTCGGCTCGCTCGTCGAGAAGGCCAAAGAACGGGACGACATCGAGATCATCCTGATCGGCCTGCCGGAACTCGACCTGTCCGAGACGGCGAAGATCGCACGGGCCATCGAAGCAATGCGGCCGGACGTCATCCTGTCGGTGGCTGCCTATACGGCGGTGGATGCGGCCGAGGCCGACGAGGCCTTGGCGCTGGCGATCAACGGCTGGGCGCTTGGCGAGATCGGCAAGGCGGCGCTGAAGCTTGACGTGCCCGTCGTGCATCTGTCCACCGACTACGTGTTCGACGGCGACAAGCCGAGCCCCTATGTCGAGACCGACCCGACCGGGCCGATTGGCGCCTATGGCCGGACCAAGCTCGCCGGCGAGTTGGCGCTTGCCGCGGCGACATCAGACCATGCCATCCTCAGAACCGCCTGGGTCTACAGCCCGTTTGGCAAGAACTTCGTCAAGACGATGCTGCGGCTCGCCGAGACGAGGACCGAAGTCGGCGTCGTCGACGACCAGCACGGCAATCCGACCTCGGCGCTCGACATAGCCGAGGCGATGCTGAAGGTGGCCGACAATCTCCTCGCCTCGCGCGAACCGGACTTGCGTGGCACCTTCCATATGACCGGCAGCGGTCGCGCGACCTGGGCGGATTTTGCAACCGAGATCTTCCGCCTGTCGGCGGCCCTCGGCGGCCCCGTGGCGAAGGTCAACCGCATTCCAACCAGTGCCTATCCGACGCCGGCCAGGCGCCCGGCCAATTCCGAACTCGATTGCGGCAAGATCGCCGCGGTGCACGGCGTGGTGCTGCCGGACTGGCGCGCATCGACCGACGTCGTGGTCCGTCGGCTGCTGGCCTGATCGCAACGACCTCTGTTCGCCAAGAAGGACGAAAAACGTGAAAGGCATCATTCTGGCCGGCGGTAGCGGCACGCGGCTCTATCCGATGACGCTGGTCACCTCGAAACAGCTGATGCCGATCTACGACAAGCCGATGATCTACTATCCCTTGTCGACGCTGATGCTCGCCGGCATCCGCGATATCCTGATCATCTCGACACCCTGCGATCTGCCCAATTTTCAACGCCTCCTCGGCGACGGGTCGCAATGGGGCCTGTCGCTCAGCTATGCCGAACAGCCCGCGCCCGAAGGGCTGGCGCAGGCCTATCGCATCGGCGCCGATTTCGTCGGCGGCGAGAGTTCCTGTCTGATCCTCGGCGACAACATCTTCTACGGTCATGGCATGACCGAGCTTCTGAGGCGGGCGGAAGCGCGCGACCGCGGCGCGACGGTATTTGCCTATCACGTCAGCGATCCCGACCGGTATGGCGTCGTCGAGTTCGATCGCGACATGAAGGCCCTGTCGATCGAGGAGAAGCCGCTAAAGCCGAAGTCCAACTGGGCGGTGACCGGGCTCTACTTCTACGACGCCGAGGTCGTCGACATCGCCGCCAACCTGAAGCCCTCGGCGCGCGGCGAACTGGAGATCACCGACGTCAACCGCATCTATCTGGAACGCGGCAGCCTCAACGTCGAACTGATGGGGCGCGGCTACGCCTGGCTCGATACCGGCACGCCGGAAAGCCTCCTGGAGGCCGGGGAATTCGTCGCCACGCTGGAACGCCGCCAGGGGTTCAAGGTGTCCTGTCCCGAAGAAATCGCCTACCGGCAAGGGTTTATCGATACCGCCCAGCTCGAACGGCTGGCCGCCGCCCTGGCGAAGAGCAAATACGGGCAATACGTGCGGGCCCTCCTCGGCTGACAAGCCGCTCGGCTCGGCCGGAACCAGGGATCGCGAGCGGGCCCGACGGAGGCGTCAGCCCAACGTCTTTCCGTCCGCACCGAAGCGATGGATCTTCGCCTCCATCGGGCCGACGCGCAGGTTGGCGCCGACCTCGTGCCAGGTATCACCGTCGGTCCGGATGGTGAGAGTGCCGTAGGCTTCCGTCTCCAGGTAGTACATCGTATCCGGCCCCAGGTGCTCGGCGTGGATCACCGTGCCGGCCCAGACGCCGTCATCGCGGATGAGGAGGTGCTCGGGGCGGACGCCGATGGTCGTGGCCCCCAGCCGAGCGGCCGTCTCGCCGG
>JARLIT010000286.1 GCA_031291575.1 Ancalomicrobiaceae bacterium | reverse complement strand
TGGTTGGGTTCGGATCTCGGGCGATCAGGCCGCGCCTGACCCGGTTGCGGCGGGTGCATGCCGTGGCGACGCCAATAGCGGTCATCGCGGTAGAACGAGCGCCCTTCGTAATGGCTGGCCCAGTAGTCGGTCATGCCAAACGACAGGATCGACAGTCCGATGCCTCCCGCAACAGACCTGGACATACGGACGCGGCGACCGTCGCTGGCGAGTTCGATGCGGCTGCCAGGAAACCAGCCGCGCTCTCCCCCGACGGCGACGTCGCACCAGTCGTAGCCGCTCAGACAGCCGAAGACGTCAAGCGCGTCACCGCGAGCAACACGCGTGATCGCCGGATAGTCGGACTCGGGACCTGCCCGCAGCGTACCCGACAGACGCGCCCAACCTTCCACGGCTGCGGCCGGCGTGGGTCCTGCGAAGCTGGCCAGCAGCAGCGGGAGTGCCGAGAGTGTGGTGCGAAAGATCATAACGGTTTCCTCTCTTGCACGCCGTCGCCTAGCAGACAGAAGTGGCGCCGCGGTTCTGGCAAACCCGGGGTGGGAGCCTATCGGCGAGAGCAGGCGAAGCGTTGGCTTCGGGGTTTGCGTCTGAGGAAGAGAACGCGGAAACGGCAATTTGGTTCCCGTCGCCCGATCGGATTGCCCATCAAATCAGCGGGCGACGCTCCGGTTCCTGGGTATCCATGGCCGCCAACGTGATCATCGCGGCGGCGGCGTGGATTTCCTGACGGCGATCGACGAGAGTGAAGGCGCGGGTAGCGCGCAACCGCCGCAGGGTCGCCGCTCGCCCTCAGGGGCGCGGCGGCGGAGAGGCGCGTTGGCAACGTCACATCATGCGGTTCCGGCGGCACCGACGCATGGCGACGATCGAGCTGCCAGCCCCCGATTCTGCACGTTGGAACCGAACGGACGACTGCGGCGTTATCGCAAGGCCCTGACGACGGCAACAGCGCCACGTCGACGGCGACGACGCAGTGAGGAGGCTTCCGCATGAGCCAGCTGTTTGCCATCGTCTACGACTATCCCGACCTTGCACACCGGGCGGCGGACGAGATCCGCGAATTGGCGCACCACCAGTTGCTGTCGCTGCGCGATATTTCGATGGCGAAGCGGTCGGCCGACGGGAGCGTGACGCTCGATCACGCGCGCGATCCGGCAGTTGGCAGCGCGCTCAGCGATGCCTTCTGGGCCGGATTGATCGGCTTGGTGTTCCTGTCACCGGGAGTGGGGGCCGCAGGCAGTTGGACGGCAGCGTCGCGCGGTGGATGGATCTGGGACTATGGGATCGACGATGGCTTTGTCGTCACCCTGGAGCGGCGGCTGAAGCCCGGTCGTGCCGCCGTGCTGGTGCTTGCCGACGACATCGTCGCCGCGCAGGTGGCGCCGGCGCTCGGCCAAGTCCATGGAGAACTGATCTATTCGGCGCTTACAGCCAATGTCGATGCGATCGTCGTGGCGGCACTTGCCGGGGCGTCGGGACACGCTGGTGTCAGGGACTTTCGCATGCAGGTGCCGACGGTGACGTAACGGCCGGGTTCTTGCCCATCCGTTGAGCCGGCGGTCCTCAGCGTACGTCGATTTGGGCGCTCGGCGGCCCGTCGCGCTCGGTCTTGACGACAATGGTGCAGGCCCGTGCCGGGCAGTTGGCGTCGAAGGCGTCGAGCGCAACGCCGGGCGCCGTCGTAACGAACACCGGGCTCGTCGGTTTGGCGGCATAGGCGAAGGCCGAGAGCCCGACGACGATCACCATCGAAATTGAAACGAACAGGAGTTGTTGCATTTTCATCTGGCACCTCGTTTCGCACGCCCGTTCCGCAATGGAGCCGGGCATACCGATGGAACGCGCCAGAATCGGAAAGGTTTCGCCCAATCGTGCCAGGCGTCAGAAATTGGCTCTTTTGCAGCTCGGCGAGTGGTCGCGGCAACCGCACTCAGCTGATCTGGGCGAACGGGACGGGCGCTGAAACCATCCTGGCGGGCTCACTCGCCATCGACGTCCTAAACTTCGCGACGGAACTTGCGCTGCAACCTGTAGAACGTGTTGCAGATGATGGTGATCATACCGGCGCGGGTGTTGGTGCCCTCGGCAAAACTGTCAGACGATAAACAGGGCCCGCATCGGCGTCTCCTGCATCGGATCGTTCGCCCAGTGCAAACGGCGGGATGGAGAGATTGCTACGACAGGATTTTGCCAAGTTGCGTATGCTTCAGGCGCGGCGCCGAGCAATTCACTTCGGCCGCTGCGGCTGTTCTGGCTGGGTGTCGGACGCGGTCGGACCTTGGGCGTCGGATGCAGCTGGCGCCGTCTCGCGCGATTCCAGTTGGTCGAGCAGCGCCTTGAAGCGATCCGGCACCGGTTCCGACACCATCTGATCGTAGAGTTGCCGGAGCTGTCGACCGATATGGGCCTGCAGCTTGGGTTCGACGGTCGGAGCTGGAGGCTGGTCTTTGCGCGAGGAATTCATATTCGAACTGACCTTCATTCAACGCAGCGGGAGAGCGCGGTGCGGTCCGCATCGAAACAAAAAACGCCCTGTATCGAGAATTGTTCCGAGACCCTCAAAAGAAAAGTAAACGGGCGGGAACCAATGGCCGATTGTCGCGTTATCCCGGTGGATCCATTCCCGGACATTCGTCGCCGGGGTCGAGCGAGGTCATATCCAACATGGCAATCACAGCGCTGGTCGCTCCGCAACTGCCACTTCTGAGGCGCTACGCCCGGGCGCTTTCCGGTAGTCAGGCGAGCGGGGATTCGTATGTCGTTGCAACGCTCGAGACGCTCGTAGCCAACACGGATGCCTTCGATCTGAGCGTCGAGCCGCGCGTGGCCATCTACAAGCTCTTCTCGCAGATCTGGAATGCGATGCCGCTCAACGGCCATGTGCCAGAACCGGCGCCGATTACCACGGCCGAGCGCCGGATCGAGGCGATAACCCCCTTGCCGCGGCAGGCGTTTCTGCTGACCGCCGTCGAGGGCTTTTCCCCCACCCAGGCCGCCGAAATCCTCGCGGTGACGCCGGCCGAACTGTCGGCATTGATCAGCGCTGCCGGTAGCCAGATCGGCGCGCAGGTGTCCTCGACAGTGCTCGTGATCGAGGACGAGCCGATCATCGCCATGGACCTGGAGGCACTGGTCACCGGTCTTGGCCATCGCGTGATCGGCAACGCTCGTACCCACGCCGAGGCAGTGGCGATGGCGAAGGCCGGGCGACCCGGGCTGGTGTTGGCTGACATCCGGCTGGCTGATGGAAGTTCCGGCCTCACGGCCGTCAACGAGATCCTCGAAACGTTCGAGGTTCCCGTGATCTTCATCACTGCTTACCCGGAATCGCTCCTCACCGGCCAGCGCCCCGAACCGACGTTCCTTATCGCCAAGCCGTTCCGAGAGGACACGGTCAAGGCTCTGGTCTGTCAGGCGCTGTTTTTCGGCGATGCGGCGGCATCACGGCAGCGGCGAAGTGCTTGACGCTGCCGGCATGGAGGGCGCCCTTCGGTCGGCAGGACAGTGCCCCTCGACGACCCTGACCAGACCGGACGTTGGTCAATGCAGTTGGGCCCAACAAATCTCCTCGGATATCTCCCACTAACGACTGTGGGCAGAGGCTATGTGACCGACGGATCAATCGTGGCTTTGCAGATCATATCGGAATTGGTGACAGCGATCGCCTGTTTCGCGGCAGCGCTCGGCATCGCCTGGTATGCGCGCCACCGGCATGGAATGGCCGACGAGTACCGCCGCGTGGCCATTCTTCTGTGCACGTTCGCTGTGGCGTGCGGATTGACGCGGATCGTCGATGTCAGCTTGGTGTGGTTCCCGTATTTCTGGGTGATCGGCCTGCTCGAAGCGTTCACCGCTGCCACGACACTGGTCGCGGCGGTGGCTTTGTGGCCGAAGCTGCCCGGCCTGATCGCCCTGCCGTCGTCGCGCGATCTGATGGACGCAAACCGGCAGCTGGCGGCCGAGCAACTCGCGCGCAACGAACTGGTCGATCGGCTGCGCAAGCTCAACGACGAGTTGGAGCAGCGCGTCGCCGCTCGAACCGTCGAATTGGCCGAGGCGAAACACCGTTTCGAAATGGCGTTGCTCGGCTCCAACATTGCCATGTCCGAGCAGGATCGCGATCTCAGGTACGTCTGGGTGCACAATCCGCCGGAAGGAATGCTGTCGGGGCAAGCGAGCGAGGGCATCGTCGGCAAGCTGCCGGTTGAATTCCTGCCAAAGGCGACGGAACAGATCCTGGACGTGGCTAAGCACCGCGTGCTGGCCACCTGCCAGCCAGAACGGGTCGAAGTATCGCTGCGCCTAGGCAATGCCACGCGCTGGTTCGACGAGCGTATCGAACCGGTTCTGCGCGACGGCGAGATCATCGGCGTCGTCAGCGTGGCCATCGACGTCACCTCGCATAAGCGTTACGAGCAGCATCTGCGTAACCTTTTGCGGGAACTGACGCATCGCTCGAAAAATCTGCTTGCCGTAGTGCAGGGACTAGCCCGCCAGACCGCCGAAACCGTCGATACATTGCCGGAATTTATCGAGCGCTTTGGGTCGCGTCTGCAGACCCTATCGGGCGCGCACGAATTGCTGGTGCGACGGTCGTGGCAGGGGGTGGAATTGCAGGAGCTTGCGGTGCAGGTGATGCAGGCTGACCTGCCTGCGCTCACCGAAAAAGTGACTATCCGCGGCGAGCGCGAGATCCTCGGTCCGGAGGCGGCGCAGAACATCGCGCTCGGCCTGCACGAACTGACCGTCAATGCCCTGACTTATGGTGCCCTGTCGAGCCCGGACGGACGGGTCGAGATTTCCTGGGGGCGCGTGACGGTCGACGACGCCGACTTCCTGGAACTGCGTTGGGGCGAATTCGGCGGTCCGGCGGTGGAAGAGCCGAACCACAGGGGCTTTGGCCGGACG
>JARLIT010000285.1 GCA_031291575.1 Ancalomicrobiaceae bacterium | reverse complement strand
CGACCGCGCCTGCGCCCGCTTCCACGTCGCCGTGCCGGAGGGCGTCACCACCTATGTCGCGCCCGACATGCCGGTCGAAACCATCGATCCCCCGATCGTCACCCAGACGGTGGAGATCATCGACGAGGGCTGTCCGGACGGCTATTGGAACCGCGGCGGCGCCTGCGTGCTGTCTTGCCCGTGGGGGTACACCGGCGTCGGCGACGTCTGTGTGCCGATCGGTGGCGATCGCTGTTCGAACGGCTGGTTCGTCGGCGGTTTCTGCACCTGTCCGGATGGCTATTCGCCCGAGCGCCGTCCCGGCGGACGCACCATCTGCGTGGCGAATTTCCCCGACCGCCCGCATCGCTGCTTCGGCGGCTTCCTCAGTGGCGATCGCTGTTCCTGCCCGTGGGGGACCGTGGCAACGCCGGTGCCGGGCGGCCTCGCCTGCCGACCGAACGAACACGTCCAGTGCATCGGCGGCCTTCTGTTCGGCGATCGCTGCCAGTGCCCGGCCGGCTCCGAGCTGATCGGCGGCCGTTGCCGACCCAACCAGCCGGTCGTCGACTGCCCGATCGGCACTCATCGCCAGTTCGGCCGCTGCGTGCCGATCGGCGTGCCGCAGACCTGCCCGCCCGGCCAAATCCGCCAGGGCCTGTTCTGCATCCCAGTCAGGCCGCATTGCACCCCGGGTGAAATCGAACGCAACGGCCACTGCATGCCCCTTGGGCCGCAGATCCCGCAGCAGCCAGCACACTGCCTGAACGGACAGACGTGGAATGGCCAGGTCTGCGTTTGGCCGAACAAGCCGCCGCAGCCCGGGCCGAACGGTAACCAGACCAATTGTCCGGCCGGGACCATCCGGCGCGGCGGCAACTGCCTGCCGATCGCCATCAATCCGACGCAGCCGCCGGCCTGCGCACCAGGGCTGATCTGGAACGGCAAGGCCTGCGCGGCGTCGACCGTTCAACCGCACCTGCCGAACAAGCCCAACCTGCCCAATCAGCAGCAACCGACCCTCGGCGTGCCGAACTGCCCGCCCGGCACGATCCGAATCGGCAACGTGTGCACCGCGACCGTTACCAAGCCGCCGGTCATCCACCATAAGCTCGAACCGCACGTTGTGGTTCCGCCGCACATCTCGGTTCAGCCGCATGTGGAGATCAAGCCGCATGTGACGCCGCAGCCGCATGTCCAACAGCAACCGCACGTGCAGCAACCGCCACATATCCAGGTCCAACCGCACGTGCAGCCGCCGCCGCGTATCCAGGTTCAGCCGCACCCGGCGCCGACGCAGCAGCCGCATTGCAAGAAGTTCGAGAACGGACGCTGCGTGCAGTTCTAGAGCCGGAAGATGCCAGACGGATCGTCCGGGCGATCCGCCTGACATCCGCATTCCTGCCGGTTCGAAGATTGGCAGCGCCAATCCTCACGCCAAACGACAACGGCCGCCGATCGTATCGGCGGCCGTCGGCATGTGCGGCTCTCGGACTGAAACGCGATCAGACGTCCTGCTTCACCCAGCGCGCCAGCAGTTCGATCAGCCCCTTGGTCCGGAGGAGTTCGCCCTCGCTGGTCCAGTTCAAGCCGGCGATATTGGAACTCGCCGATGTCGTGATCGGCACCGACGCGAACACATGACCGCTGTTGTCGAGCACGACGCCCGTGCCCTCGATCCAATCCTGGGCGGCGTTACCGGAGCTGATATCGTCGCGCGAACCGTGCCCGCTCTTCGGCTCGCGCAGCTCGATCGACTTGATTCGCAGCACCAGCTTGAGACCTTCCGGCGCGTGCGGATCGAGCCGGTCGGCGAAAACGCCCGCCGCCACCGGCTGCGCCAGATCGCGGATGCGCTCGGCAAAGTTCGGCAGACCGCGCTCGGCCAACGGCCGCGTATCGATCTCGATGGCGCGGAACTTCGTGGTTCCCTTGTTGAATGCCGGCGCCGGGGCTGGTGCGGGGGCATGACGTTTGGCTGCAAACGCCGGGGCGGCCACGCCGAACGTGGCAAGCGCCAGCGCCAGAGCCGCACGCCGCGACACAAGATTGGGTTTCTTCAGCATGTTAAAGTCTCCTCCCGACCCGTCATCCGCCACCAAGCTCACCGCTCCCATTATGGTCGGCTGCCCGCGACAGGGCAACCGCCGGGGAAGCACGGGAGCACCGCGCGTGTGAAGCACGGCCGCCGGATCAAAATCTTAGGCCTCGACCAGTTCCGCCAAAGGCGTCCGAGGCTTGATCTTGGTGTCGCCGAGCCCGGAGGCCGACAGGTGGATCGCGTACGACCGCGGCGTGATCAGATCGCTCAAGGAAAGCCCCTCCTCAGCCAGCAGCGGCCAGAAATTGCCGTAGAAGGCGTAGAAATAGTCGATCGGCAGCGCATGGTGGGCGAGGCCCAGTTTCTTGATGAAATAGGTCAGCGCCACCGGCCCGTAGGTGCCCCAGGATTGGCGGGCGACATGCACCGGCAGCCCGATGGCGCGCCGTACCTGGAGCACGATGCGCTTCTCGGGCTTCAGCCACGGAGGGATCGGATATTTCTGGGCCGTAAACGCGATCATCGCCTGCAGCAGCTCCGAGTCCTTCGGCAAGTTGAGCACGGCGTTGTTGATCTGGTGCGATTGCTCCCATCCGAACAGGTAGTCGCGCTCAGGCAGCGGCTTCAGGCAAAACACGTCGCAATCGACGTAGATGCCCATTCCCTGCTCGAGGATTTTCAATCGGTAGATATTTGCCCCAAGCGCATAGGACTTCGTCCGGCGATAGCGAAGGACGTCCTCAAAGGGCAGCAACTTGGAAGCATCGAATGTCTCTATTCCCGCCGGAAGATCCTTCGGCTCCTCGTAGCAATGCAGAACGACTCGATAGCCGTGACGCAGAAATGATCGGACACACGCAGCATGGATCTCGCCAAGACGATCTCCGACCCAGAAGCAATTAATGGCAGTCATACGTTCCGTCACCCTTGAAACAATCGGGAACCCCCAATAAAATACACCAACGACGGATAGACGCCGGTCGCTATCGTGTCAATATAACAGCATCAAAATATACGCATTAGAAAATGCGATTGCAATTTTAAGTGGCGGCACCTACAATTGTATTAGGTACCTATCGAGGTCATATCGCGACTAGACGTTGTTATTCTAGTGTCAGACTCCGAAGCAACCTGACCACCATTGGCGCAGGAAGCCCTTCATTTCGCCGTCCACGATAGCGACGGTCCGGATCTTCGCCCGCACCTCAGCCTGGCGCCGCGGATCGTGATGGGCTGGGGGCAGCATAAGGCGGCAGGTCCGACGCACCTGCGCCATCCCAGTCACCGACAACGCACACCATCTCGCGCGATGGTGACTTCGTCCGCACGGCTCGATCGTTTATAGGGCAGACGACCGGATTGCCAGGGGGTACCGTCCGGAACCAAGCGAATGATGGGAGCGACCGGCCGCCATGACGTCTTCCGTAACACTCGCCGGTGCACTCGGCGCGGGTTTCGTCTCGTTCGTCTCGCCCTGCGTGCTGCCCCTGGTGCCGCCCTATCTCGCCTATATGGCCGGCGTCGGCCTCGACGAACTGCGCCACCCCGGCTGTGATACCAGCGTGGCAAAGCGACAGGTCGTCGCGGCCGCCATCGCCTTCGTCCTCGGATTCACCACCGTCTTCGTCGCACTTGGCGTCAGCGCCTCGCTGATCGGCCAGGTCATCAACGCCTGGCGCTCCGAACTCGGCATCCTCGCCGGCCTGCTCATCGTGGTAATGGGGCTGCATTTCCTGGGGCTGTTACGCATTCCCCTGCTCTACCGCCAGGCAAGGGTTGATGTCGCGCCCTCCAGGCCCGGCCTCGTCGGCGCCTACCTGATGGGTCTCGCCTTCGGTTTCGGCTGGACGCCCTGCATCGGGCCGGTGCTGTCCGCCATCCTCACCGTCTCGGCCAGCCAGGACACGGTCGGCGAAGGCGGGCTGCTGCTCGCCGTCTATTCTCTGGGCCTCGGCCTGCCGTTTCTGCTGACCGCCCTGTTCACCGGACCGTTCATGCTGGCGATGAGGGGAGCGCGACGCTATCTCGGTCTGGTCGAGAAAGCCATGGGCGCGGCGCTCGTCGCAACCGGCGTCGTGTTCCTGTCCGGCGGCACCGGCTTCATGTCGCAGTGGCTGATCGACACCTTCCCGGAACTGACCAAACTGATCCTGTGAGCGGCCGACCGCCTTTTGCGCCGTCTCATTGCAGCGAAGCGGGCGGCACGGCTAGCGCCCGCTGCCATTCCGGATCCAACTGCAGCCGCCTATTCCGCCGCCTCAGCCAGATCGCCGTCCGTGGTCGGGCCCGGCCGCCGCGCTTTCTCGTGCGCGGCGGCCGACACCAAATGCAGACGCTGGCCGGGAAGGCCGAGTTCGGCCGCAGCCGGTGCATGGCCGGCCGAATGCGAGGCCTCGCCATGCCTACCGGCCACAACCACCTGATCCTCGTCGACGATATTGGGCCTGATCGCCCAGCCAAGCACCTTGCCGACCAGCCGGCCGAGGTCGTCCATGATCGTGTAGAACGACGGAATGAATACGAGCGATAGGACCGTCGAGACGAGGAGCCCGCCGATCACCGCGATCGCCATCGGCGAGCGGAACTCGCCACCCTCGCCCGCGCCGATGGCGGCCGGAGCCATGCCCGCCACCATGGCGATCGTCGTCATGACGATCGGGCGCGCGCGCTTGCGGCCGGCATCGATGATCGCATCATGCTGGCTCATGCCGTGCTTCTCCCGTTCGACCGCGAAGTCGACCAGCATGATGCCGTTCTTCGTCACGATGCCCATCAGCATCAGGACGCCGATGATGACGGGCATCGACACCGGGTTGTGAGTCGCCAGCAGCGCCAACACCACGCCGGCCACCGACAGAGGCAGCGTGGCAAGGATCGTGATCGGCCGGAAGATGTTGCCGAGCAACAGGATCAGCACGACGAACACCATCATCACGCCAGCGCCCATCGCCTTGCCGAAGGAGGCGAACAGATCGTGCTGGATTTCGGTATCGCCGGAGTTCTCCGGGTGCACGCCGGCGGGCATCGGATGCGTCTTGAGGTATTGCTCGACGAACTGGGCGGCCTCGCCAGTAGCGTGACCGGGCGCCATGGCGGATCCGACCTCGACACGATCTTCACGATCCCAGCGCGAGATGGCGGATGGGCCGACGCCGTAGCGGATGTCCGCCACCGCCTCCAACGGCACCGACTTGCCCTTCGCCGTCGGCACGCGGATCGCTGCGAGCGCCGCCGCGTCCTGCCGGATCGCAGTGTCGATCTGCACCCGGATCGGGATCTGACGGATGCCCAGCTTGAACTTCGGCAGATTGGCATCGAAGTCGCCGGTCGTCGCCACCCGGATGGCGTTGGAGATCGCATCCGGCGTAATGCCGAGATCGGCCGCCACATCGAGTTTCGGCACGATCCTCAGTTCCGGCCGGTCATAGGAGGCTGCGGCCGACGGATGGTCGAAGATCGGGCTGTTGGCCATGGCACGCTGCAGATCGAAGGCCGCCTGGTTGACCTTCGAAATGTCGCTGCCCTCGATATTCATGGTGAACTCGCGCTGGCCGCGGTCGTTGACCATGTAGAACACGATGTCGGGAATCGTCGACAGCAGCCGGGTGACGTCGCCCTCGACCTGCTTCTGGCTGCGCGTGCGCTCAGCCTTATGCACAAGGTGGACGGCGATGCGGGCACGGCGCAGTTCCAACGTCCCCGTCGGCGAGGTACCGCCGAGCACGAAGACGTCCTTGACTTCAGGGATCGTCTTCAGCGTCCGCGTCACCTTGTCGGTCACTCGCGCCGTTTCGTCGAGCGACACGCCGGGCGGCAGTTCGAACGAGGCGACGAGGCGCGACTGGTCGTCCGGTGGCATGAAGCCCTGCGGCAGATAGACAGCGCTCTTGATGGCCAGCACGGCGAACACCACGCCGCCGGCGAACGTCAGCCACCGCCACTTGAGCGTCCCCTTCAGCACGCCCGTGTAGCTGCGGATGATCCAGCCTTCCGTCTTGTTGGCATGGCCGTGACTGCGGAACAGGTAGGCCGCCATCATCGGCGTGATCAGCCGTGCCACCATCAGCGAGATGAACACGGCGATCGCGACTGTCAGGCCGAACTGCTTGAAGTACTGGCCGACGATGCCGCCCATGAAGCTGACCGGCACGAACACCGCGATGATGGTGAACGAGATGGCGATGACGGCGAGACCGATCTCGTCGGCAGCCTCCATCGCTGCCCGATAGGGCGACTTGCCCATCTGCATGTGGCGGACGATGTTCTCGATCTCGACGATGGCGTCATCGACCAGAATGCCGGTGACGAGCGTGATGGCCAAGAGGCTCACCATGTTGAGCGAGAACCCGGCCACGCTGATCGCCCAGAACGTCGGGATCGCGGCGAGCGGCATGGCGATCGCCGCCACGATCGTCGCCCTGAAATCGCGCAGGAACAGGAACACCACGGCAACCGCCAGCAAGCCACCTTCGATCAGCGAATGCATGGCGTTCGAGTAGGACGAGTAGGTTGAATAGACGCTGTCGTCGATCTTGGAGAAGCTGACGTCGGGGTATTGCTTGGCGAGGTCTGCGATCTTGGCATCGACGGTGGCGGCCACCGAGACGTCGCTCGCCCCGTTGGCGCGATAGACCGTCATGGTGACGACCGGCTTCGAATCGAGGCGGGCGAAGCTCACCGGCTCCTGCCAGCCGTCGCTCAACTCGGCGATATCGTCGAGCCGCACCTGTCGGCCGCCGGAAATGGCAATCTTCGTGGCACCGAGTTCCGCGATGGTCGTGGCTCTGGCCAGCATGCGGATCATCTGTTCAGAGCCGGCGATCTGGCCCTTGCCGCCCGACTCGTCGAGGCTCGTCGCCCTGAGTTGCGCATTGACGTCCGCCGCCGAAATGCCGAGCGCCATCAGCCGGTCGGCCTTCAACAGGACATGGATCTCCCGCGTCTGCCCGCCGATGCGCTCGGCCCGGCCGACACCGGCGAGTCCCTGGATCTGGCGCAACACGGTGTCGTCGACGAACCACGACAGCTGCTCCGGCGTCATGCCGAGCGAGCCGATGCCGTAGGTGATGATCGGCTGGCTCTCGGCATCGAGCCGCTGCACGATCGGTTCGTTGATGGTGCGCGGCAGATCGGCGCGGATCTTGGTGATGGCGTCCTTGACGTCGTTCAGCGCGCGATCGGAATTGATCTCGATCTTGAAGCGCACGACGGTGCGCGACACGCTATCGGAAACATCCGACTGCATGTGATCGACGCCGGTGATGCCGGCGATCGCATCCTCGACCTTCTTGGTGATCTGGCTCTCGAGTTCTGACGGCGCCGAACCCTGGTCGGTGATGTTCACCATGACCAGGGGGATATCGATATTGGGAAATTTCGTGATCGGCAGAGTGACGAAGCTCACCCAGCCGAGGATCACCAGGACGGAGAACAGCAGGATCGGCGGAACCGGGTTGCGGATCGACCAGGCCGAGAAGTTCCAATTCATGACCGGTTCTCTCCCGTGGCAGTGAGATCGGTCGCCGCCGAAGCGGGCGTCTCGGTAACCGGAGTGACGAGGTCGCCTTCGCGCACGAAGGTGCCAGCCTTGGCGACGACGGTTTCGCCTTCGGCGACGCCGGAGACGACCTCGACAAGGCCGTTGTTGCGGATGCCGGTGACGATCCGGCGGGTCGAAACGCGGCCGTCCTTGACCACCTGGGTCGTGGCACCGTCCTTATCGACCTGCACGGCAGTGAGCGGCAGGGAAACGACCTCCTTGTGGGCGGTGATCACTTCGCCGCGCGCGAAGGCTCCGACGCGCAGGCGCTGGTCGGACGGCAGCGCCACGCGTACATGGCCGAGCCGCGTCGCCTGATCGACTTGCGGCGTGATGAGGCGCACCGTCCCCTCGATGCGGTCGTCGAAGCCTGAAGGCGACACGAGCACGGTCTGGCCGATCTGCATGCGATGCATGACGCCCTCGGTCACTTCGGCGTCGAGTTCGATCTTGCCGTCGCGGGCGATGCGGAACAACGTCCCGCCGGCACCGGAGGCGAACTGGCCGAGCTGGGCGGTTCGGGCGAGTACGATGCCGTCGGTCGGCGCCTTCAGATCGGTCTTGGCCAGCTTCAACAGGATGTCCTGCCGCGCAGCCGTCAGCGTGTTGCGGTCGGCCTTGGCGAAGGCGAGACCCGCCTTGGCATTCTCGAGGCGCGACTTCGTAGTCCTGAGCGCGATCGTCTGGGTATCGAGGCTGGCGTTAGTGGCAAAGCCTTTGGCCTGCAGCGGCGTGGTGCGATCGAGCTGGTTCTGCGCATCGGTGACGGCCAGTTCGGCCTGCGCCACCTGCGTCACGGTCTGTTCGATGGCGACGTCGGCCTTGGCGATCGCGGCGTCGTTCTGCGCCAGTTGCACGTCGAGCGAGCGGCGATCCAGTCGGGCGAGTATCTGGCCGGCACTGACGCGATCGCCCTGATCGGCGCCGAGTTCGACGATCTTCTGGCCATCGATGTCGACCCCGACGACGACCTCTTCCTCGGCCACCAGCGAACCGGTGACGACCACCATCTCGGTGATCTCGCGCCGTGCCGCCTTGGTGACGGTGATCGCCGGCGGGCGCGCCGCTTCGACCGGGATCGGGCGTTCCGCCGGCTTCGGCTTCTGCCACTCGGCAACCGTCGTCTCGATCTTCGCTATCGCCGCCACGGCATAGGGCTCGACGACGGCTCGCCACTTGACGACATCGCCGGATGCGAAGCCGTACCCCGCGGCAAGCACGCCAACAAGCAGGACCAGACCAACGAAGGTGCGTGCAACGCGAAAGAGCATCTCTTCTTCCTTCCAGCCGCCGAGCACGGGGTCGGGGAGTTCGGACCATCAAATCTCGACTGGGGACCTGGGCAACCCGCGTCCCCGAGGATGCCACGGTCGCAGCCAATACCACCTGGCCGCGTCACCTCATGGCAGGAGCCCGGCCGGCGTGCCGGCTGGGGATACACTTGGCGCAACCTGACATTCCGATCAGACTGCGGACGACTATCGCGTCAGTGGTTTCGTACCGTCACGGCGGGCAAAACCGGAAGAAGGACAGCGAAGGCCCGATCACCGGGGCTGGTGCGGCTATGCGACCGGTTCACAGCTGAATGGCCGGTCCCACATCTTTCAAAAGACTGCCGGCTACCGCCGCGCCTGCCACATCCGGATGCCGGTCCGCCCGCATGGGAGGAAACAGCCCTCCGGCCAGGGCTTTCAACATCGGCTCGGCCCGTTCCGGCGTAAGCGTCGGATCGGTCGCCATGCGGAAGGCCAAGCCCTCGCCGGCCGCCATGACGCAGGTGATGGCCACATCGAAGTCAACCGGGAGTTCGACCTCGCCCATCGCCAGCGCGTCCTGCAACATGTTCGCAAACATCTGCCGACACGAGCCTTCCGAGGCCCGGAACAATGCGGCCACATCCGGATTGCGCAAGGATTCCGCCATGATCTCGGCCATCAGCGCCACCCGCCCGGGATTGGCCATGTCCCGCAGAAACAGTCGGCCGATGCGCAGCATGCGTTCGTGAAAGCTGCCCTCGCCGGCCGCCCCGAACAGCGCGCCCGTGCGCGCCTGCTCGTCCTCGGCGATCGCGGCGATGATCTCGTCCTTGGAACGGAAGTAGCGATAGACGGCGCCCGGCGACATGCCAGCTTCGGCGCAGATCTCATGCATCGAAGCGCCGTGGAAGCCGGATCGCGCCACGCGGCGCTTGGCTGCCTCGATGATCTGCTGGCGCCGCGATACGGTGCCCGCCTCGTTGACGGATTGCGCCTCCGCCACTCCACCGGTCATCGATCAACCATCCTTTCATCGCCTAAGCGTACGACGGACCACCGCCGACAGTTCGTCGATACAACAACCCTAGGCAGTGAAGTTTTCGTAACTTCCTGCCGAACGTAAAGTTTTGTTAAGTCGGCCGGCCAAAGGCCGCCGACGCCGGCCGTGGCAGAGCCGCTGAGCTCTCCAACCGACTCGCCGAGTTCAATCGACTGATCTCGCCCGAACGATGGAGCGAATGTTCGTTCGCAAATGTGACCAAAGAATGACCGAGAGCGAACGTTCATTCGCATCAGCAGCGCGATATGAGAGCGCCAAATGACCATCCTGGATTGCCGCCAAAATGCGGCAGTGCTCAAGCGGCCCGTCCGCTCGATCCATCCGACGGGTTGCGGTGTCATCCCGGTGCAAGCCGGGATCCAATGCGGGCGCAACGGGCAGGTCGGGGCGGCAGGACGGCGCCCTTTCCGGCGGCCCTGCGGTGCGGAAGCGGCGATGGATCCCGGTCTGCGCCGGGATGACGGCGATTGTGGCGGGATCGGTCAACTGCCGGACCGCTGGCATAAGTCCGGCTCCCGGCCATTGCGCGCTGGCAGTGACCAATAGGCGACGAGTCGCGCGCAGGCAGGCGAGCGCCGATGGCCCCTCGCCCCCCAGCTCGCTTCAGCCGATCTGGTCGCGAGCCCTGAGGCCCCTCAGCGCCTCGGCGACGTCCGGTTTCAGCCCAGCCCCGCCGGCATCCAGGACGGCATAGATCTGCCGGCGCATGCGCCTGTCCCAGAAGCGGGCGATATGCTCGGCGATGCCAGCGACGCGCTGCGCTTCCGGCTGGCTGTCGAAGAAGGCGCCGATCTGGTTGGCCATGCGCACCAGCTTGGCGCCGGCATCGAGATGGCTGTCGGGTTCGCCGCCATCCCGGAGTGCAACGTGTGGCGTCGATATGGGGGTTTCGCTCATTCCGGCCTCACTCTGCCGCCTGGCGCGAGTGTCCGGCGATTAGCCTAAGGCTCACCGCCTCGGCGGCATCCTCCTCCTGCCAATCGGAGCGCCGATTGGTGCGCCGGACCTCGACCGCCGTCACCTTGTATTCCGGACAGTTGGTCGCCCAGTCGGAATTGTCGGTGGTGATGACGTTTGCCCCCGTCGCCGGATGATGGAACGTCGTGTAGACGACGCCCGGCTGCACCCGCTCGGTCAAAACCGCGCTGAGCGCGACCTCGCCGACCCGGCTTTTGACCGCGACCAGATCGCCGTCGACGATGCCCCGTTCCGAAGCATCGAACGGATGGATTTCCAGCACGTCCTCCGCATGCCAGGCGACGTTGCCGGTGCGCCGCGTCTGGGCGCCGACATTGTATTGCGTGAGGATCCGGCCGGTGGTGAGGATCAACGGATAGCGCGCGTTGACCCGTTCCTCCGTCGGGATGAACTCGGTGATGAGGAAATTGCCCTTGCCACGCACGAAGTGCTCGGCATGCATCACCGGCGTGCCCTCCGGCGCGGCCTCGTTACATGGCCACTGCACCGAGCCGAGGGCGTCCAGTTTGGCGTAGGAGACGCCTGAAAACGTCGGCGTCAGCGCTGCGATCTCCTCCATGGTCTCGGCTGCCGTCTGCCGCGGCATGGGAAAGCCGAGGGCGTGAGCGAAATCGATGGTGACGTCGGCTTCCGACTTGCCCGACAGCGGCGCCATCACCTTCCGGACGCGGTTGATGCGCCGCTCGGCGTTGGTGAAGGTGCCGTCCTTTTCGAGAAACGACGAGCCGGGCAGGAACACGTGGGCGTAGCGGGCCGTCTCGTTCAGGAACAGGTCCTGCACGATGATGCAGTCCATGGCTTTCAGCGCCGCCTGCACGTGGCGGGTGTCCGGATCCGACTGCGCGATGTCCTCGCCCTGGATATAGAGACCGCGAAAACTCCCCTCGAGTGCGGCATCGAACATGTTGGGGATGCGCAAACCCTGCTCGCCGGAAAGACTGACACCCCACAGCTTCTCGAACACTTCGCGCGTCGCGTCGTCGGAGACGTGCCGGTACCCGCTGAACTCGTGCGGGAACGAGCCCATGTCGCAGGAGCCCTGCACGTTGTTCTGGCCGCGCAAGGGGTTCACGCCGACGCCGGGACGGCCGATGTTGCCGGTCGCCATGGCGAGATTGGCCATGGCCATCACCATGGTCGAGCCTTGAGAATGCTCGGTGACGCCGAGGCCATAGTAGATTGCCGCATTGCCGCCGGTGGCGTAGAGCCGGGACGCCGCGCGGACTTCGGCTGCCGGCACGCCGGTATGCGCTTCCATTGCCTCCGGCGAATTGTGGGCAAGCGCCACGAAGCGCGCCCAGGATTCGAACGCCGCCAGATCGCAGCGCTCGCGCACGAATGCCTCGTCGATGAGGCCCTCGGTGACGATGACGTGGGCGAGCGCATTGGCGATGGCGACATTGGTGCCGGGCTTCAGCGCCAGGTGGCAGTCGGCGCGGACATGCGGCGATTTCACCAGATCGATGCGGCGGGGATCGATGACGATCAACCTCGCGCCTGACCTCAACCGCTTCTTCATGCGGCTGGCGAATACCGGGTGGCCATCGGTCGGATTGGCACCGATGACGAGAATGACGTCGGCCGCAGCCACCGACTTGAAGTCCTGCGTGCCCGCCGACGTCCCGAACGCCTTCGACAGGCCGTAGCCCGTCGGGGAGTGGCAGACGCGGGCGCAGGTATCGACGTTGTTGTTGCCGAACACCGCACGCACCAGCTTCTGCATGAGGAAGACCTCCTCGTTGGTGCAGCGCGAGGAGGTGATCGCCCCGACCGCCTCGCGACCGTACGCCGCCTGGATCGCCTTGAACCGCTCGGCGGCATGGGCGATCGCCGCCTCCCAGG
>JARLIT010000284.1 GCA_031291575.1 Ancalomicrobiaceae bacterium | reverse complement strand
CTTCTGACGGCCGTAGCCCTTCACTTCGGTCACGGTGAGACCCTGCACGCCGATCGCCGTGAGGGCATCGCGCACCTCGTCCAGCTTGAACGGCTTGATGATGGCCACCACGAATTTCATGTGCTGGTTTCCGTTTCCTCTTGCCCGCTTCGAGCGGGGCCTGACGATCTGATCGGTAGGGCCGGGCCTCGGCTCGCCCCTGTCCGGGATGGGGAGAATCAAGCTCCGTGCCAGTTTTTGAATCAGGCCCGAAACCCTTGGATTTTGTAAGGAAACTATAAAGACGGCCGGGATTGCAGGTAGGACTTCGACGGCCAAAGCTCAACAATTGATCAATCGCGCCGAGCGCTCTCGAATGCGAGCCCCATTCGTGGGCATTTGCCTAGTAATGATGCATATTGGCTTGCGCGCAGGTCGCATTCTGGCTCGTCGGCGACCGATCCGAGCAACTAGCGGCAGTGCCAGACGTCTTCAGGCCTGCCCCGGCCAGTCGGACAGGCCGGAATGAATGCATGCGTTCGGGGCGTCGTCGTCCGCAACCAGCGTGCCCGCCTCTCCCACTGCAGGACGTCAAGGCTCCCGGCGATCAATCGCCGGGCTGCGGTCGCACGCCGCCGTCCCCGGCACCGAGATCGATCCGCCGCCCAATGCCGATGGCCTCCAGGAAACGTTCGTCGTGGCTGACCACCAGCAGCGCGCCGTCGTAGGCCCTGAGGCCGGCCTCGACGGTCTCAAGCGCACCGAGATCGAGGTGGTTGGTCGGTTCGTCGAGAATGACCAGTTCCGGCGGTAACGGCCCGCCCAGCGCCGCGGCCAGCCCGGCCCGCATCCGCTCGCCGCCACTCAAGGATCCCGCCAGCTGCAGCGCGGCGTCGGCGCGGAACATGAAGCGGGCAAGCGCCGCCCGGCAGCCGTTGGCATCCGCTTCCGGGTTGATGCGGCGGAAATTGGCCTCGATCGACAGGAGGGGATCGAGGATGGCGACCGTCTGGTCGAGCAGCGTCCGCCGCTCGGTCACCGTGATCGTGCCGCCATCCGGGCAAAGCGTGCCGCTGATGAGCCGCACGAGCGTCGACTTGCCGGACCCATTGCCGCCAACGACCGCGACACGCTCCGGTCCGATGAGAGAGAGCGACAGATCGCGGATGATCGGAGTGTCGGCGCGGTAGCCGAAGCGAACGGCTTGCAAGCTCAGCACAGTCTTGCGCGCCGGCAGCCGCGAAGAGGCGAGCGTCACCTTGAACGGCTGCAGCACCTCGATGCGGCCGCGGGCTGCCCCGACCGCCTCGAGCGCCTCGTCGCGCTGCCGGTCTGCCAATTGGGCCAGCCGGCTGCCGGTTGCCTGGCTGCGCTCCTTTTTCGCATCGAGAAGGATCTTCGGCTGATCGCCCCTGTCGCGCTTTTCCCGCCCAGCCTTATCGGAGCGCGCCTTGCGCTCGAGCGCGGCCTGGGCACGGCGGCCGCTGTCGGCGAGCGACTTCTCGGCCTCCGCCAACTCCCGTTCGGCAGCCGCCAGTTCAAATCCCTTCTGGTGGCGGTAGCTCGCGTAGTTGCCGCCGTAGCGGGTGGCGCCGAGCGTCGTCAGTTCGACGATCGCCTGCATCCGGTCGAGCACTTCGCGGTCATGGCTGACGACGATGGCGCCGCCGCGCCATTGCACCAGAAGCTCCACCACGGCGCGTCGCCCGTCGCGGTCGAGGTTGTTGGTCGGCTCGTCGAGAATGAGGATGTCGGGGGCCCGGAAGACGAGCGCCGCCAGATTGACCCGCGTGCGTTCGCCACCGGACAGGCGGGCCATCGGCATTTGCGGGGCGACATCGAGCCGCATCCGTGCCAGCGCCTCGGCCATGCGGGCGGAAAGCGTCCAGTCGACGTCCGCCATCTCGTCGAGGGACGCCTCGCCCGCCTCGGCCCGGCACAGGCGCTCGAAGGCCGCACCGACGCCGAAACGGTCAGCCACCGTCAGTGAGGGCGGAGGGTCCAGCATCTGCTCGAGAATTCCGGGACGGCCGAAGACGGTGACCGATCCCGACTGCGGCACGATCTCGCCGGCGATCAGCCGGACGAGCGTCGTCTTGCCGACGCCGTTGCGGCCGACAAGGCCGGTCCGTTCGGTGCCGAACGACAGATTGAGATGGGAAATGAGGCTGCGCCCGTCAGGCAGCGACCAGCAGAGGTCGGACAGTGTAACGATGGAAGACATGGAATGAGGATCCCCGAACGGCAAGGCAGATGGGCTTTGCGGTAGGGGTCAGATCCATGGTGGCACCGTCCTGTCGGAGCTTGGCAAGGCGGCTTCCATACGCCAACGTCTCCGCTGCCGCAAGCCGCCTCCGCAATCGCCGCAAGCGAATGGATTGACGCGGCGTCGCAATGCCGGCATGCCTCGCAGGACGGGAACCGGCACCATGAGGGGAGCGGACGACATGCGAAGCGATTTCGACGTGGTCATCGCCGGAGGCGGCTATATCGGCCTGTCGCTCGCCTGCGCCCTCGCCGGCGCTGACGCCGGCCTGCAGATCGCCGTCGCCGAACCGCGCCCGCTCGGCGGCTCGCCGGATGGACGCGCCTCGGCAATTGCCGCCGCCGGCCGCCGTCTGTTCGAACGCCTGGAGGTGTGGGCTGATTTCGCCGCCGAGGCCCAGCCGGTCAACGAGATGATCGTCACCGATAGCCGGCTCGAGGACAGCATCCGTCCAGTGTTCCTGACCTTCGCCGGCAACGGCGAGGGCGAACGACCGTTCGCCTACATGGTGCCGAACGCCAGCATGGTCACGGCTCTCGCCCGCCGCGCCGAGGCGCTCGGCGTCACGCTTCTGCCCTCGACCCGGGTCGAGGCCTTTGACGTCGGCCCCGCCAGCGTGGCCTTGCGCACCCACCCGGACCGGGGGCCGCTCGGTGCCCGCCTCCTCGTTGCCGCCGACGGCGCCCGATCACACCTGCGCGAACTCGCCGCCATCCGCACCGTCAGCTGGGACTATGGCCAGTCCGGCATCGTGGCGACGGTGGCGCACGAGCGCCCGCATGGCGGCAGGGCCGAAGAGCATTTCCTGCCCGCCGGCCCCTTCGCCATCCTGCCTCTGATCGACGATGCGGATGGCCGCCACCGCTCTTCGCTGGTTTGGACCGAACGCACATCCAAGGCCGAACAACTCGTCTCCCTTGACGACTTCACCTTCCGTCTGGAACTCGAACGCCGCTTCGGCCGGCATCTCGGCGAGTTGTCGCTTGCCGGATCGCGCCGCGCCTTTCCCCTCGGGCTGCAATTGGCACGCGACTGGGTGAAGCCGCGTTTGGCCCTCGTCGGCGACGCCGCCCACGCCATCCATCCGATTGCCGGCCAGGGCCTCAATCTGGGCTTGCGCGACGTCGCGGCGCTGGCCGAGATCGTGGTCGACGCCAGCCGGCTCGGCCTCGACTTCGGCGCCCTCGACATCCTCGAACGCTATCAGGGCTGGCGGCGCTTCGACACGTTCGAGATGGGGGTCGTCACCGACGTGCTGAACCGGCTGTTCGCCAATGATTTTTCGCCGCTTCGCGTGGCCCGCGACATCGGCCTCGGGCTGGTAGAACGGCTGCCCGCCCTGAAGGCCCGCTTCATCGACGAGGCCGCGGGCTCCGGCGCCGGCGTGCCCCGGCTTCTCCTCGGCGAGGCGCTCTGAGACGGCAGCAGAGACGGCATCAAATACCCCGGCTTTGCCACATTGATGAACGATTCCTGTATGGGCTGATCGCTCGCTGTTCAGACGCCCCGTGCCATTCTATGGACGCTGATGGAGTGCTGCCGCTGGCGATCTCGATCAGATCGAT
>JARLIT010000283.1 GCA_031291575.1 Ancalomicrobiaceae bacterium | reverse complement strand
TCGGTGATCTCGGCAAGCCGCTCGGTCATGGCGTCGCCACGGGCTTCGCCGGCGGGGGACCAGCCACGGTCGCCGCGGCCGCCGCGCTGACGACGAGGGCCTTGAGCACGGCGAGCACAGCCTCCCGTCCCTCGACATCGATCTGGCCGGACTCCTGCACGGCCCTGACCACTTCGGCCGCCTGCCCGTCGAGCGCTGCGGCCAACCCGGCACGAAAGGCGATCACGTCGGAGAGCGGAACCGGATCGAGCAGGCCGGATTGGACCGCCAGAACGAGCGCAACCTCGTCGACGAGGCGCAACGGCGATTGCTGCGGCTGGCCGAGAATGGCGCGAATGCGGGCGCCGCGTGTCAGCTGCTGCTTGACCCGCTGGTCGGGCATACCGCCAAAGCGGGTGAAGATTTCCAGTTCGAGAAACTGGGCATAGTCGAGCCTGAGCGTCTCGGCGACATCGCGCAGCGCCTTGGCTTGTGTCTTGCCGCCAACGCGGCTGACGCTGGTGCCGACATCCACCGCCGGTTTCTGGCCCTGGTAGAACAGCTTGGCATCGAGCACGATCTGGCCGTCGGTGATCGAGATCAGGTTGGTCGGGATATAGGCGCTGAGGTTGCCGGCGTCGGTCTCGGCGATCGGCAGTGCCGTCAGCGAGCCGCCGCCCTTCGCCTTCGACAATTTGGCCGCCCGTTCCAGGAGGCGGGCGTGAACGTAGAAAACATCGCCCGGATAGGCCTCGCGCCCCGGCGACTGCCGGGTGAGGAGTGCGATCTCCCGATGCGTTGCAGCGTGTTTGGTGAGGTCGTCGATGACGACGAGCGCATGCTGGCCACGGTCGCGGAAATATTCCGCCATGGTGACGCCGGCAAACGGCGCGATCCATTGCAGCCCTGGCGAACTGGCGGCGCCGGCGACGACGATGATGCATCGCTCGGCGGCGCCTGCCGAAAAGATCGTGTCGATGGCCCGTCGCACGCTCGAACTTTTCTGGCCGATGGCGATGTAGACGCAGACGATGTCGCTGGACTTCTGATTGATGATGGCGTCGATGCCGATCGTGGTCTTGCCGATGGCGCGGTCGCCGATGATCAGCTCGCGCTGGCCGCGCCCGAGCGCGAATAGCGCTTCGATGACGACCAGCCCGGTCTGTACCGGCTGCACCACCAGATCGCGGTCGACGATTTCCGGCGCCGGACGCTCGATCGGCTCACGTTGATCCGAGACGATCGGCCCCTTGCCGTCGAGCGGGCGGCCGAGCGGATCGACGACGCGCCCGAGGAGCGCCGGCCCCACCGGCACACGCACCACGTCGCCGGTTCCCCTGACCGTGTCGCCGGCTTCGACACCGTCGCCGTCATCGAGCAGCACGCAGCCGATGCGGTCGGCATCGAGCGTCTGGGCAAAGCCGAATTGGCCGCGACTGAACTGCAAGAGTTCGTCGAGGCGGACGTGCGGCAATCCCGAGACCAGCGCGATGCCGTCGGCGGCCTGCTCGACCCGGCCGATATCCTCAGCTTCGGCCCCGAGTACGGTCCCCGCCAGCCGCGCCCGGGCGGTTTCGGCCCAGGACTCGACAAAGGTCTTGGCGAAGGTCGGGCCTGCGGCTTCGGCGCGCGTATCAGCCGTGTCGGTCATGCTGTAGCTCCGCCTGGATCTTAAGGAGATCCGCCTGCCAGCTGTTGCCGACGATCAGATGGTCGCCGCGCAGTTCCAGCCCCGCGATCAGGGCGGGGTCGATGGAATAGGTGACCGCAACCGCCCCCCCGAACGCGGCGCCGATGGCTTCGCTGGCGTGAGCCTGTTCGGCCGGATCCAATGCTGTCGCGCTGACCGCGTCGAATGGTATCGTCTTCGCCCTGGCCGCCTGACGTGTCGCTTCGGGCAGAGCGGCAATAGCCGCAACCAGCCAGTCGAGGAACACCGCCCGGACCTGCGGCCCGTCGAGCCGTGCCGCCAGCCGGCGCGCGATGTCGACCCCGAGGTCGGCCGAGCGCTGGCCCCACGCCTTCGCATCGGCATCGCCTTCAGCCGCGATCCGCGCCTTGGCGGTTGCTTCGAGCGCCGCGGCCTGGGTTGCCGCCTCGGCCAACTGCGCGGCCCGCGACTTTGCGGCATCGGCTCGCGCCGCCGTCAGGATCGCCGCCCGTTCGGCCGCAAACCCGGCGCGCGTGGCGGCGATGTCGGCAAGATCAGCAGCGGCCTTGGACGATTCCGCCTTGATGTCGGCGAGCGTCTTGTCGGCGAGCGCCCGCCGCTCGGCGATGATGCTGGCGACTGGTCGCCAGAAGAACCGCTGTAAGAGCCAGATGAGGACGATGACATTGATCGTCTGCAGACTGAGCGTCCACCAATCGAAGCTCATGGCGTCACTTCAACAAGGGGTTGGCGAAAAGCAGCAGCAGCGCGATGACGAGGCAATAGATCGCCATGGTCTCGATCATCGCCAGGCCGACGAACAGGGTGCGCGAAATGGTGGCCGCCGATTCCGGCTGCCGGGCAATCGCGTCCATGGCGGCAGCGACGGCGCGGCCCTCGGCAAGCGCCGGGCCGATCGCGCCGAACGACACCGCAATCGCCGCGGAGAAAATGCTGCAGACGGCTAGCCAGTTCATGGCGCACCCTTTCGTGTGAGGAGAGCGGGAGGAGCGGTGGCGGGTTGTTCCGTGCCAACCGCGCCTGAAATGAACACCATCGCCAGGACGGCGAAGATGTAGGCCTGGATCGCCCCGATGAGCATATCGAGGGCCATCAGCGGGACCGGCACGAACAGGCCGGCAAGCGACAGCACGATGGCGATCATGAACACGCCGCTCATGACGTTGCCGAACAGGCGGATGAACAGCGAGAAGGTGCGGGTGATGCTTTCGATGATGTTGAGCGGGATCATGATCGGGCTGGGGGTCGCAAAGGTCTTGAGATAGCCGCCCAAGCCACCGGCCCGAATGCCGAACCGGATCACCGCCAGGAACACCAGCAGCGCCAAGGCCGCATCCGTCTCCAGATGCGCCGTCGGCGGTTCGACGCCGGGGATCAGCGAACACCAGTTGGCCACGAAGATGAACACGAACAGCGTGCCGATGAAGGCGCGATAGGGTTCGGGCGGCACCGCCATGGTCTCGCGGATCTGGGTGTCGACCGTCTCGACCAGGAGTTCGAACACTGTCTGCGTTTTCGACGGCGCCAGCGTCAGATGCCGGGTGACAAGGACGCTGCCGAGGGTGAGGGCGAGCATGATCCCCCAGGTGGTGGCGACGCCCGACGTGATCGGCACCGGGCCGAGGTAAAACAGCGGCGTGCTGGCAAGCGGCGAGATCATGGCGTGGTTCCCTTCACCCGTCGGACGACGACGATCTTGGCGACGATGAGCCCGAGCGCGGTTGCCATCAGCGGCAATGGACCCTGCAGCGTGGCAACGACCAGCGATCCGACCAACAGGGCGAGCCGGAGAACCGTCAGGGCAGCAGTCGCCGCACCATGTCCGGCCTCGGTGAGCCACAGCGTCGTGCGCCACAGGGCGCGGAAATAGACGGCGCCGACGACAAATCCCAGGCTGGCCCAGGCGCCTAAGACGGCAAGATCCGGCCAGGGATGAAAGTCGGTGAGCGAGATCGAGCTCATGCGCGTCCAATCCACCGCCAGGCCGACCAGGCGCCAAGCACCGCCCCGATCATCAACAGCGGCGCCGTCCAGAACACGCCGGTGGCGAAGTGACTGTCGAGCCAGCGACCAGCGGCCAGACCGATCAGGATCGGCGCCACCACGATCCAGCCGAGAACGCCGATCTGGGCCAGCCGACGCCCGACGGGCGGTTCGCCCTGGCGCTTCCAGTCAGCTTCGCGCTTGCTGAGTTGCCGCGTGACTTTCACCATCGGGTCATTTCCGAGCGGATCGGGCGGACCTTGTGTCATGCAAACGGTCCTCCGCTGCCGGACCCCGGCGACTGCAAGTGCGCAACGATCTTGCGAATGGCATCCAGTTGCAGCCGCGTGCCTTCGAAGCGCTCGACCCGTTCCGCCTCCAGATCGGCCTCGAACCGCGAGATCACTTGCCGGTCGAGCTCGGCCAGATCGTCGCCGACGATCGCTTCACGCGTGGCTATGGCGATGGTGTTGCCGTCTGTCATCGAGAGAACGCCATTGCGGACAGCACAGTAATGTCGGACGCCATTGGCACCGGTCCATCGCACCACCGTCGTGGCCAGCGTGGTCAGAAACGGCGCATGCCCGGCCAGAATGCCGAAGCTGCCCGAAGCATCCTCGGCCCGGAGCGCCGTCACGCCCTCCTCATCGATCAGCGCGTTGAGCGGTGTGACGATCCTGAGCCGCATCAGTGCTTGCCCCCGTTCACAGCGGCGGCTTCCTTCTCGCGCGCTTCCGCCAGATTGCCGACCATGTAGAGCGAGCCCTCGGCCCAATCGTCGGTCTCGCCGGCAAGAATGGCGGTGCAGCCGGCAAGGGTATCGGCGCGACTGACGCTGCGGCCCGGCTTGCCGGTGAAGGCTTCGGTGACGACGAAGGGTTGGCTCAAGAACCGCTGCAGTCGCCGCGCCCGCTTCACCGTCAGCCGGTCGGCCGCGCCCAGTTCCTCGACGCCGAGGAGGGCAATGATGTCCTGCAGATCCTTCAACCGCGCCAGCGCTTCGCGCGTCCGCTCGGCGACGCGGTAGTGGTCGGCGCCGACGATGAGCGGATCGAGGAGCACCGAGGACGAGGCCAACGGATCGATGGCGGGATAGAAGGCCTGACTCGCTAAGCCCCGCGACAGCATGATCATGCTGTCCATATGGCCTGAAATGGCTGTCACCGCCGGGTCGGTGAAATCATCGGCGGGCACGTAGACGGCCTGGATCGCGGTGACGGCGGCACCGGCGACTGAAGCGATGCGTTCCTGCAACAGCGCCACTTCGGTGGCGAGCGTCGGCTGATAGCCGACCCGCGACGGCAGCCGGCCGAGGAGGCTCGACAGTTCGCTGCCGGCCTGGACGAAACGGAAGGCGTTGTCCATCAGCAGGAGGACATTCTGGTGCTTCTGGTCGCGGAAATACTCCGCGATCGTCAACGCCGTCAGCGGCACCCGCCAGCGTGCCCCGGGCGGCTCGTTCATCTGGCCGTAGACGAGCACGGTGCGTGCTAAGACGCCCGATGCCTGCATGTCGGTCAGGAGTTCGTGCCCCTCGCGCGAGCGTTCGCCGACGCCGGCAAACACCGAGATGCCCTGGTATTTCTCCACCATGGCGTGGATCAGTTCCATCACCAAGACGGTCTTGCCGACACCGGCGCCGCCGAACATCGCCGCCTTGCCACCGAGGGCAAGCGGCGCGAGCAGGTCGATGACCTTGATGCCGGTCTCGTAGAGGGTCGTCGCCGAGGTCTCGTCCTTCAGGGCCGGCGGAGCGGTGTGGATGCTGCGGCGCGGCGTATTGGCGGCGAGCTCCGGACCGCGATCGCGCGTCGCTCCCACCACATCGATGAGCCTTCCCAGCACGGCGTCGCCGACCGGGACCGACACCGGCGCGCCGGTCGAATGCACTTCGGTGGCCCGAGAAAGACCGGATGTTGCCTGCAGCGCGATGCCCCGAACCGTCTCGGCATTGACGTGGCTGTGAACTTCCAGAACCAGAGCTTCCGGGCGATCCCAGTCGACGATAAGCGCGGTATTCACCGCCGGAAGTTCGCCCCCACCGAAGTGGACGTCGACAACGGCGCCTCGGATCGCCACGACTTTGCCAACAGGTGTAACCGCAGTCATGCGTCGTCCTTTGGCCGGGCCAGTTCGCCAACGATCAACCGCGCCGGCCAAGCGTCACCTTGGGCAAGGCCGGCCAACCGATCACCAAAGTTCGCTCATCAGCCCGCCGGACGACAGGAACGGGATATACCTAGGGGCTCGATTCCGACATTTCCCTGCGTCAGCTCCTTGGCTTGGGTGCCAATCGCGGATTCAGCCCGCGAGCCGAACCGCCGCCTGGCATTCGGACCAGCGTCGTTGCGAGAGCGATGCGCGCACAATGTATGGTTGTATGCTCGTGCCAACGATGCTGGCTCCTGGCAAAAGTGGGTAGATTCCGAACCTGAAAACGCCGCCAGCAGATTGCTACAAGTAATTCAGTCGCGGTCATGCCGCGTGTTCGGCCAAAAGCTGGAATGGTCGCCGACCGCGATCCTTCGACGGATGAGTCTCTTGAGTGGTGGCGTCGCCCCGGTTGCTGAAGCTGATGCGACGTATGCCACCCTTTGAGGAATGGCGCGGTGGAGGATTGCAACGCCTCCGTTGCCGAGCCGCGCGCTGAGCTGAGGGGCGAGCCTGACACACACGATCTCGTCCGCTACGCCACACGCGCGGCCTCTAGAGCGTGTTCCGCTCAAGTTGACCAGACTTAAGCGATAAGAACACGCTCTTCAGGTGTGCGGGAGACGGCAAGGTTTCAGCATCGAAACACTCGGAGCGCGCCATGCCGGACGCCAACTCCCAACCCTGGAAGGCAAAGCCATGATGACCAAATTCATCACTTCATTCGCCATCGCCGCCGTGGTCGCCACCGCGGCCATCGGCACTTCGGTCCCGGCCGAAGCCTATTATCGGCACCACTATAATGCTGGTCCCGCCATCGCTGCCGGCATCATCGGCGGCATCGCGCTGGGCGCCGTCATCGGCTCGCAGCAGGGCTACTATGATGAAGGCTATATCTATGACCGCCCCTACGAGCGCTGCCGCCGAATGCTCTACGAGCGCGACAACGGTCAGCGCTACTGGCGGCGTGTGTGCAACTGAGGCCATGACAGACGGCCGGCGAAGTCACAACGCCGGCCGCATACGGTGTGCAACAGGCAGGACCGGCAATGATGGTCGACCGACCAGACGGAGGTCCATGCTTCCGAATCAAAATCGACGCCGCAATCTGCTCAAGTGCGGCAATCCCGGCGCTCCGGCCAGAACGCTGTTGATCACCGCGCCCGAATGACCCGCTTTTCCCAAGACTTGGATGCTGTCACATGATCTCATGTGACAGCAGTGCGCGTCTCTGGTCGAAAATGGGCCTGCTGAACGGGCTTGCCTTTCACAACCTCGCGCGCCCAGCCATTGCTGAACCGGGCAGTGGCGTGCAATCCGATCCAAAATGTCGTCGGAGGCATGTTCTCCCATATAAGGCGGAATATGTAATGGCCGCGGTCGGCCAGGATGACGTTGAGGTATTCACTCCTCAGGGAAGAGGCGACCGTCACCATGCCGCCGAGGTCGCAAGAGACCTTCGGCCGCGATGCCACTCGCGCATTCTTCGCCGGGGCCCTGACGTCCGAACGGATGCTCGCCGACCGGCCCAACATTGGCGTGCGGCTCGCAGGTGCGCCGGACCGCTTTCGGAGCACGGCTTGGCGCTGGCTCAGACAATCACGCGATGCTCAATCTCGAATGATCCTCGGCGTCGAACAAATGGATCTTGTCGATCGGAGCTGTGAGCGGGATGACCGATTTCGCCTGCAACTGAGGCCGATGCCGGAATGCTGCGGTGACGCCGGTCCCGGCGAATTCGGCGAGCACGTGGATGTCCGCGCCGGTCGGTTCGACCAGTGAGATGGGCGACGGCAGGCCCTTATCGGCGTCGATCTCGAAATCCTCCGGCCGTATGCCGAGAAGCGCTCGGCGCCCGTTCATCGAGTCCGGCACCGCTTGCCGCAAGGCGATGATCGCGCCGTTGCTGGCCACGAACCGGGAAGCCGGATCCGTTTCGATCCGGCCTTCAATGAAGTTCATCGCCGGCGAGCCGATAAATCCAGCGACGAATAGGTTGGCCGGCCGATCATAGAGATCGAGCGGGCTGCCGATCTGCTCGATGCGTCCATCGCGCAACACAACGATCTTGTCGGCCATGGTCATCGCTTCGACCTGGTCATGGGTGACGTAGACGGTGGTAACTCTGAACTGCTGGTGCAGCAACTTGATCTCGGAGCGCATACGCACTCGGAGCGCTGCGTCGAGGTTCGATAACGGCTCGTCAAACAGGAAAACCTCCGGGTCGCGCACGATCGCCCGCCCCATGGCAACGCGCTGGCGTTGGCCGCCGGACAATTGCTTCGGGTAGCGATCGAGCAATTCGCCGATGTGCAGCATGTCGGCGACCCGCGCGACCCGCCGCTCGATCTCGGCGGCATCGAACCGCCTGAGCTTCAGGGCGAACCGCATATTGTCGGCAACCGTCATATGCGGATAGAGGGCGTAGCTCTGGAATACCATGGCGATATTGCGATGCATCGGCGGTACGTCGTTGACCACGCGGCCGCCGATGGTGATGGCGCCGGCGCTGACGTCTTCGAGGCCTGCGATCATCCTGAGGACGGTCGACTTGCCGCAGCCGGACGGCCCCACCAGCGCAACGAATTCGCCGTCATCGATTTCAGCAGAAATCCCGCGGATCACCTGGTGCAGACCGAAGCGTTTTTCGATCCTGTCGAGCGCGATGGACGCCATGTTTTCGTTCCTCGGATGGGCCGCCAGTAAGCAACCGCAGACGCAAGTCATCCTTTGACCGCGCCGGCCGTCAGTCCCTCGACCAGGAATTTTTGCAGATAGACGAATGCGATCGCCACCGGGACGACAGCAAGCACGGAGGCCGCCGTCAGATGCCCCCAGTCGGTCTGGTGGGTGCCCTTGAAGATCATGATGCCGGGCGTCAGGGTGCGGCGCGTGTCGTCATTCATCAGCACGTAGCCGAACATGAACTCGTTCCAGGCGGCGATGAAAGCGAAGACACAGGTAGCCAGGATCCCCGGCGCCGACAGCGGCAGCAGGATCCGCCAGATGTAACCGAGCGTCGAACAGCCGTCGATTTCGGCCGCCTCTTCCAGTTCGTGTGGGATGCCGTCGAAGAAGCCCTTCAGCATGAAGGTGACGAGCGGGATCATGAAGGTGCAGTAGACGAGGATCAGCGCCGAATAGGTGCTGAGCAGCCCCAGCTTCTGCATCAATGTGTAGAGCGGCACCAGAAGCAGCACGCCCGGAATGGTCTGCGAGATGACCATGGCGCCGCCGACGATCTGGGCCAGCGGCAGCCGGCCCCAGCTGCTCAAGACATAGCCGGCAAAGATCGAGACGATCAGCGTGACGATCGTCGACGCGGTGGCGACGATGAGACTGTTGCTGAAATAGACGAGGAAGGGGCTGTCGACGAGAACCGCGGCAAAGTTGGCAAGCGTCGGGCTCGAGATCCAGAACGTCGGATCCTTGCTCATGATCTCGGCCGTCGGCTTCAGCGCCGTGTCGACCATCCAGGCGAAGGGAAAGATACAGTAGACGCTGAAGGCAACGAGCGCGGCATAGGTCAGGACGGCACGCAACGTCCGGGTTCGCGGGGTTTCGACCATCTCAACTGTCCTTCCGTCGCGCCAGAGCGTAGCGATGCACGAAGAACACCGTGGCGACGAACCCTGTCGCCATCGCAGCAAGCGCCGAGGCCGCACCGACGTCGTAATCCTGCATGGCATATTTGTAGATCATCACCGGCACGGTCTCGGAGGCGTTGAGCGGGCCACCGGCGGTCATCACCCAGATGAAGTCGAAATTGATAGCCGTCCAGACGATGTGAATGAAGATGAGCGTCAGCGACACCGCCTTCAGATGCGGCAAGGTGATGACCCAGAAACGGCGGATCGGACCGGCGCCGTCGAGGGCTGCGGCTTCGTGCAGGTCCGCCGGCACCGCCTGCAACGCCGCCAGCAGGCTGATGGTATAGAATGGGAAGCTGCGCCAGATGTTGACGAAGGTGACGGAGAGCAGCGCCGTATTGATCGCGCCGAGCCAGTCGTGGGGTTGCTGCATAAGGCCCGACTTGACCAGCCAGGAGTTGATCAGGCCGTAGTCGGGATTGAGCAGCCAGATCCAATTGAGACCGGCGATGGCGATCGGGATGATCCACGGGATCAGGATGACGCCGCGGAAAAATGCCCGTCCCTTGATCGGCTGTGCCAGAGCCACGGCTGAGGCGAGCCCGAGTGCATATTCGCCGGCAACCGACAGCGCCGTCCACACGAATGTATTCCACAACGTCGGCAGGAAGTTCTCGTCTTCGAGGATAGTGCGGTAATTGTCGAGCCCGATGAAGCCGACCCTCGTCGGATCGACGAGGCTGGCGGCGTTGAAGCTCTTGTAGATGACATTGGCCAGCGGGTAGGCCACGAGGAGAGCCAACAGGAGTGCCGCCGGCAACAGGAACAGCGCCGCGGTTCGGCGAATGCGGGCCGTCCGGCGCGCCGCGAACCGCTTCTCGGTCATCCGGTCGGGCGCGCTGACAGTGTCTATCGCTGCCATGAGGCGGCCTCTTCCGGTCGCTGGGGCGATCGCATACTCAGCCTCCCGTTGATGGCGCCAACCCTTGCCAGGCCGCGCGCAGATGCCATTGCAAGGGCGGCTCCGGCACTCCGGTGGCGAAGCCACGTCCGGGGCCGGAGCCGAAGTCGCTTCCCGTTGGTCCTGCCCCGATGCTCGACATCGGGCTGACGTCATTCCCGGCGCGGACATTTCGATGGTGAGGTGCCGGATATGACCGGCTCCGGACCCCGGTACAGCCTTCAGAGGTCGGCATTCGAAAATGGACGCCTAGATGTGGGAGGCTTTCAAATGCCGAATGGGCTGTACCGGGGTCGAACTTGTCACCGTCGCGTTTGCAGGACGCCGCTTCAGTCGCCTAGTTCGCCGTTCTGCTTCAGGCTCTTGTTGACCTGTTTGCCAAGCCATTCGGCAACGGCCTTCGGGTCTTCGTTCTTCAACAGCACGCGGCCGATGGAGTCCTCCATGTCGCGGGTGATCGCTCCGAGCGCGACCGGCGGGAAACCGACGCCGATGGGGGCGAGCGCCGTGAACGGCTTACCCCAGATCTCGTCACCCTGCACATCCGAGCGCGGCGAGCGGTCGCGGTAGACGGAGGTCTGATAGTCCTTGCTCATCAGGAAGCTGGCGAATTCCCAGGTCTCCTTCGGGTGCTTGCCCTTGAAGATGTAGTAGGGCGCGACCTCGAAGAAGGTGGCCGCCTTGCGCCCGGCCGGCGGCGCGGTCACGCGCACATCGGCCATCTCCTTCGGATTGGTGGTGAGCCGGCCACCCATCCAGGAACCATTGACGACCATCGCGTATTGGCCGAAGGCGAAGTTGGTGTCTTCCTCTTCCCAGCCCCAGCCGGCCGCCTGCTTCGGCACGGTGCCTTCAGCGACCATGCGGCGATAGAAGGTGTAGACCTCGGCGGCCCGGCCCAGCTCCTCCGGATTGCTGGCCCAGGTGTTCTTGTACTTGCCGTCCGCCGTCGGCGTGGCGATCTGCACATCGTTCTGGGCGAAGAAGCTGAGCAGCTCCTGTGGCGCGCGCACGCCGCGCCCGGCGATGCCGAAGCCCGGCTTGCCGGTCGTGGCCTGGATCTTCTTGGCGGCGGCGACCAGTTCGTCCCAGGTCTTCGGCGGTTCGACGCCGGCCTGCTTCAGAAGTTCGGTGTGGACGAGGAGCGCGCGAATGCCGAGGTAGTTCGGCAGTGCCATCAGCTTGCCATTGGCCGTCACCGCAGCGAGAGCATTCGGATAGACCTTGTCCTTATCCGGCCAATTGGCGGCATCGCCGGTCAGATCTTCGAGCGCCCCCATGCGGTTCAACTCGCCGAACCATTCGATCAGGCCCCAGCTGAGATCCGGCGCGTCGCCGCCGGCGACCGCCGTGACCAGCTTGGTGTGCAGGGCATCGTAGGAGATGATCTGCACCTTGATTTTGATGTCGGGGTGCGCGGCTTCGAACTTGGCGATCTCCTGCGGCGCCGCCTTGCCGTCGGCCTGCGACGGGTCCCAGCAGACCCAGAAATTGAGCGTGACTTGCTCAGCGAACGCTGCCCCGCTCCACGCAGACGCCAGCATCAAGCCGGCCATCAGTCCGATTTTCAGTGCCCTCATGATGTCTCTCCCCTGGATTTACGTTTGATTGTAACGGCTTCTTTGGATTGCCGGCTGGCGCATCTCACGCGTCAGTCGGCCGATCGACCGAATTGCGAGCCTTGCCTTCAGCACGAGCTGCCCTGATTTCATCGACCGAACGGATGGATTGGCGGGCCGCGCCGTTCCAAGTCCGCTTGACGACCGTGCTCTTGGCCATCCGCGCCTTCGCGGCATCGATGGCATCGGCGTATTGCGGCAGCCAGGCCGCCTCGGCAACGAGCATCTCATCCACCATCGCCCACACCTCGTCCGGGGTGCAGACCGCTCCGGCCAGCGGATCGTTGAGAACCGCCAGCTTCAGCGTCTCGACATCGCCCGTCACCGCCGCCTGCACGGCGAGGCGTTGCACGTTGATCGACGCGATGCAGGGAACGGCGCAGGCTCCCGGCAACTCGATGCCAGCCACCATGTTGAGGCCGAACCGATCGACGAAGCCGGTCGTCTCGACGATGGCGTCTTCGGGCAGGTTGCGGATCAGCCCACGGTTCTTCACGTTGAAGTGGCCACGGTAGACCCGCCCCGTCTCCAGGGCCTCGATGATGTAGCTGGCGTGTTCCGTCGTCCGGCGCGCCGGATCGATCCTCTCCTCGGCCTTGGCGAGAAGACGCGGGTATTCCTCGTCGAACCAATTGCGCGTTTCGGTGCATTCCCTGAGATAGCCGCCGGTCTCGCCGTGAATCCACTCCGACAGGTCGATCCAGCGCGAGATCTCCTCCGGCCGCTTGCGGTACCACGGCAGGTATTCGGAGAGATGGCCGTTGCTTTCGGTCGAATAGACCCCGAACCGGCGCAGAACGTCGATGCGCACCTTCTCTTGGCTCGAATAGGCCGGATGGCGCTCGAACGCCGCCAGCAGTTCGTCGCGGCCGATACGCCGACCCTTCCAGCGGATATCGATGTACCAGGTCTGGTGATTGATGCCCGAGCAGACGTACTCGACCTCGTGCGGGTCTTCCGCCCCCAGCACTTCGGCGATCTGCTCCCAGCCGTGCTGCACGCCGTGGCAAAGCCCGATGGTATCGACGCCGCCATGGTCGATCGCCGCCCAGGTGTTCATCGCCATCGGGTTGGCATAGTTGAGGAGGCGCGCGCCCGGCTCGGCCAGGGCGCGGATGTCCTTGCAGAAGTCGAGAATGGCCGGGATCGAGCGCTGGCCATAGAGGATGCCCCCGGCGCAGATCGTGTCGCCGACGCATTGGTCGACGCCGTACTGCAGCGGGATGCGGATATCCTCGGTGAAGGCCTCCAGGCCACCGACGCGGACACAATTGATGACGTAGCGGGCGCCGTCGAGCGCGGCGCGGCGGTCCGTTGTGGCGGTGACCTTCGTCGCAAGCCCGTTGGCGGCGACCATGCGCTCCAGGATCTGCCGGATCATCGCCAGGTTCTGCGGGTTGATGTCGGTCAGAGCGATTTCGACGTCCTGCAGCTCCGGCACGCACAGTACATCGCGAACAAGTGAGCGGGTAAAACCGACGCTTCCGGCGCCGATGATGGCGATCTTGCATGTCGTCATGTGAACGGGACTCCAGAGGGTCGGACTTGCCGGCACTGCGCCGAATTCGCGCGACTTTTCGCACGTTCGCCAGCCGCCACTCTTGCTCAATGGCCGATGATGGGAATTATGGTTTGGTTCAATCCCCAAGCACAGAGGGATGTCGTGCTTAGATAGGTAATTTCGTGCTCAACCAATTGGTCGCCCGTGGGGCATTTCGCCATGTCGTGTCGCTGCCGCGACGGCGCGAGCGGCTGCACATCATGCCGACCAGCGCGGGTCTCGAGACGGCGCAGGGCGGCTCCTACGACTGGGACGGGCAGCAGCGTGGCAATACGCCGTTCTCGATCCTGCAGCATACGATCTCCGGCGGCGGCCGACTGCGGTACGAATCCGTCGACCACCGCATCGGACCGGGCGAGACCATGCTGGTTACCATTCCGCATCGCCATCGCTACTGGGTGGAATCAGGAGAGAGCTGGACATTCTTCTGGATTGCCATGACGGGACAGGAGGCGATCCGTCTGCACGCAAGCATCCTGGCTGCCGCCGGTCCGGTGTTCCGGCTGCGCGACGAAACCATTGGCACGATGGCGCGCATCTGCCTGGAACTGGCAACGGCGAAGCAGTCGGGGCAGGCCTCGAGCCTCGCCTATACAGCGACTATGGCGCTGCACGACGATCTTGTCGTCGGGCACGAAAGCGCTCCGACCTTTGCCCGTCAGGCGACCATCGACCGGGTACGTGCGCACATCCACCGCAACCTCGAACGGCCGCTCGATATCGACACGCTCGCCCGTATCGCGGGCATGAGCCGGGCGCACTTCAGTCGCATCTTCACGCAGGTCGAGGGCATGCCGCCATCCGAATTCGTTATGCGTGAGCGACTGCGGCGAGCGACACGGCTGTTGCTGAATGCAGAGACGACAATCAAGGAGATCTCAAACATCTGCGGCTTCGACGATCCGAACTATTTTGCCAAAGTTTTCAGGCGATACTTTGAGGTAAGTCCGACCGAATTCCGCTCAACCGGAATGTATTTGAATGTTGACGCGCGGCTTCATCCGCATACCTGAGTTTCAATATGGCACCTAGAGCCAGCCCAAGAAGAATTGAGGCCCTGCTGTCGCTTGTGATTCTTGTCACACCACCAGACTATCCCATTTCATCTTGTAACCCGGCAGGAGTGGAAGGGATTGGCGTTGGCCGACCTTTCCTGCGACGCCATGCGAGACGGTTCACAAACGATATCGATGTCATCGCTTCATCCTCGGCAATCTCCAGGTTGGCGCTACCCCTCCATTGCAAACGGCAATACAACCAGGCTCATATGCAGCCGGATGAGGCGGTTGATAAATTGAAGTCGATCATCTGAATCGAATTGCGGTTGTACAGAGTCGACGCCGGGCTGTCGTTATCGCCGTTTTCGCCCAACCATCGCATGCCTCGACAAACAATCTGGCCCATACTCCTCGCCTTTGACTCGAGTCGACTCGTCTGGATTCAACAGTAAAATTCCAATACGTCAGATTTATATATTTACACTTTTGGATATATTGAAATACATTTGTTACTGATGTTCAGGATCTACGCATCTTATAGCCACAAATACGTAAATTCCGAATGGTAACGATTTGGAAATGACGACTGCATACTTTCTATTTGGTTTCAGCCCACAACGCATGATGCAACCGAGTTCGCGGGCTATCAAATGAGTCGAGCGCCGCCTCTGGCGGCATTCCGCCTTGTCAGGAGTACGGACGTGGGACAGCAGGGGGGCAGCGAAACAATCGTCGCTTTGCCGGAAATTCTCGACCTGAACTGCGCTAGCGCGCTCAAGGCCAGCCTGATGGAGCACGTCGACGCGTCGACCGACGTGACGATCGATTGCTCCAAGGTCGAGCGGATTGCCACTCCGGCGATCCAGGTAATCCTCGCCTTTGCCAAGTCCATCGGCATGCATGATCACACTCTCAGGTTGCGCAGTCCGACAGAAACGTTTCGGAATGCGTTCGAAGATCTGGGGTTGCACGACCAATTGACGAAGTGGAGTGCGACCTGATGCACAGACCAGTTCTGACGGTCGGCGATTCCACGAAGAGGCGGGACATGCTCGCGATCATCCTGACAGGCGCCGGCCTCGATGTCGTCGGCTCCGAGGAGGATTTCATGACGCCGGACATGCTGGACAGAACCAGCGTCGATCAGGTGATCCCCGACATCAACAGACCCAATCCGGACGGCGTGACGCTGGTCAAGCACCTGCGGGCGCGCCCGGCTCACCAGTCGAATCCGATCCTGACAATCGGGGGCGGTGACGACTCGAAGTCAGAGGGACGTGCCGCCGGCGCGCCCGGCTGGATAATCAGGCCTTTCGCGCCAGACGAACTTCTCCAGGTCGTGGTCAAGATCTGACTGTAAGGCCATGCCCCCCGAACGTGGCAACGTCGCACGCGACTTTGCCGGCCTTCCTTGCGAACAGGACCGGCGCCGAAAGCTCAGCTCCGATCCACGGCTCGCAAATGACGAGTTGTCCCATTGCCGACCGCTTGCGGTGACATCGCCGCACCCGGTCCCTGGCGAGACCACCCGCCCACTGACTAGACCGATTGGCACGTTCGCTCCCCGCAGCGCGCCAGCAACAGCGACTCGGCACGTCCGCTCACGCGGATCTCCGAGTTCGGAAACCTGCGCCCGTTCGTGACCGTCACGGAGGATGCGCGAGACATGCGGCATCGGCATTCGCCCGCCAGGGCCTGAGCAACTGGGACGGCTGACAATGAACGAAACGGCTTTCGGCGCCAACGACCTCGATCGCTTCCGCGCGACCTTCTTCGAGGAGTGCGCTGAACTGATCGCCGATATGGAGGCGCGGCTCGCCGACGTCGCCACGCACACTGTCGACGCTGAGGAACTGAACGCCATTTTCCGGGCTGTTCATTCGATCAAGGCAGGGGCCGGGGCGTTCGGCCTCAAGCAACTCGTCAGCTTCTCGCACGGCCTCGAAGCGCTGCTCGATTGCCTGCGCGACGGACGCATCGTGCAGGACGATCGCATCTCGCATGTGCTGGTACGCGCCGGCGACGTGCTGGCCGCGCTCGTCGACGCCGCCCAGGGCCGCGGCGCCCTGCCAGACAATTTCGGCGCCGACATTGCCGACGAGATCGAGGCGCTGCTCGGCGACGGCAAGCGAGGATCGGTGCCGATGCCGACCGCAGCGCCGCTTCCGGTCCTGTCGGTCACTGGCCCCGCAACCGGCCAGCATCGTTACACTATCCGGTTCCGACCGCTCGCCGAATTGTTCCGCCATGCCAACGAGCCGCTTTTGCTCATCCGCGAGATGAAGCGCATCGGCACGCTCACCACCCGCTGCGATGCCTCGGCGCTACCAGCGCTCGACGCGCTCGAGCCGGAGGATGCCTATCTCGCTTGGACCTTCGAACTCGTCACCGACCAGCCGCTGGCCACCGTCACCGAGATCTTCGAATTCGTAGACAGCGACTGCGCCCTCGATATCGAACAACTCGAGCCCGCAGCTGCCGTCACTGCGTCCACCGCCGCGGCGGCAGAAACGCCCGCAGCCGAGCGACAGATCCCAGGCCCGGGGCACCTTGATGCGACCAATCATCAGCCAAACGCGCACCTGACGCCCGCGCCGACAGCCGTCGCCAAACAGCCGGCCACCGGCCGTTCCGGTTCCGCGAATGCCTCGATCCGCGTCGACCTCGCCCGCATCGACCGGCTGGTCAACACCGTCGGCGAATTGGTCATCACCCAGTCGATGCTGACCCAGCAACTGCTGGAACAGGGTGGCATCGGCACCGCCATCCTGCGCGGCCATGAGGACCTGTCGCAGCTGACGCGCGAATTGCAGGAATGCGTCATGGCCATCCGCATGCAGCCGGTCAAATCGGTGTTCCAGCGCATGCCGCGGTTGGTGCGCGAGATCGCCGCCAAGCTCGGCAAAGAGGTCGAGCTCGTCATGTCCGGCGAGCAGACCGAGGTCGACAAGACCGTCATCGAGGAACTCGCCGATCCCCTCACCCACATGATCCGCAACGCCATCGACCACGGCATCGAGGATCCCGAGACGCGGCGCGCCGAGCGCAAACCCAAAGTCGGCCGGATCGAACTGTCGGCCGCCCACGTCGGCTCGAACATCCTCATTCATGTGGCCGATGACGGCGCCGGCATCCGACGTGACAGGCTGCTCAAGAAGGCGATCGAGAAGGGTATTGTACCGCCGAATGCCGATCTCCTCGACAGCGAGATCGATGAGTTGCTCTTTGCCCCCGGCTTCTCCACCGCCGCCGTCGTCACCGACGTATCGGGGCGCGGCGTCGGCATGGATGTCGTCCGCCGCAACGTCAATGCGCTTGGCGGTCGCATCCAGGTGCAGTCGACGCCTGGGCGCGGCACGCGCTTCACTCTTGTCATCCCTCTGACCTTGGCCGTTCTTGACGGCATGGCGGTGGCGGTTGGCGCAGAGAGATACATCCTGCCGTTGACCAGCATCATCGAAAGCATCCGGCCCGACATGCGCCACATCCGCGAGTTGACGGGTGGTGGCCAGGTCGCGGCCATCCGTGGCGAATATGTCCGCCTCATCCACCTATCGAAGATTTTCAACGTTCCAGACGCGATCACCGAGCCGTGGAAGGGCCTCGTCGTCCTGGTGGAGACGGCAGCCGGCGGCAAGATCGGCATCGTCGTCGACGAACTGATTGGCCAGCAGCAGGTGGTGATCAAGAGCCTCAGGGAGAACTTCGACGCCGTCCCCGGCATCTCCGGCGCCACGATCCTCGGCACCGGTCGTGTCGCACTGATCATCGACATCGAACAATTGCCGACGCTCGGCGACCGCCGGACCCGGCAACGGTGCGACGATGGATCCTCCGTCGCGGGAACGCGCGATCGACCCAGCTCCGCGGAACGGCCGACCGGCGCAGTTGCACCGCCACTCGCCGCGACCGGCTGAAGCCGAGATTTCCGGAAGCCGCGGGCACGGGCGCACCGCGACGACCGGCGCAGCCTAAGCGCCCGCGACATCGATCGGCCCGCCGCACGTGGCCGATGCCCAACTTGAACTGCAACTGGCCAGACGGTCGACGCAGCAGTCGGAGATATTCGATGGGATCGCCGCAAGATCAATCCAATTCCACATCAACGGCAGCATCTGCCATCGCCGCCGCCGGTGAGCCGCCCAATCGAATGCTGCAGTTCATCAGCTTCCGCGTGGGCGACCAGCAGTTTGCCACCGACATCATGGCGGTGCGCGAGATCAAGGGTTGGACCGACACCACCACCCTGCCGAACCAGCAGGAATACCTGCTCGGGGTCCTGAACCTGCGCGGCACGATCGTGCCGATCTACGACTTACGCTGCCGCTTCGGCCTGGGTCTGACGACTGCCTCGCGCTCGCACGTCGTCATCATCGTCTCCGTGCTCGACCGCATGATCGGCCTGCTCGTCGATGCCGTGTCCGACATCATCACCGTCAGCTCCAGCGAAATCCGGCCCGTCCCCGAAATGGAACGGGCGACCAACACCGAGTATCTGCGCGGGCTCATCAGCGTCGGTGACAGCATGGTCGTCCTGCTATCGCTGGAAACGCTTTTCTCGCAGTCACCGCAGATGGATACGTCGACGCTGGCAGCGTGACGGCCCGATCAACACCTTCGCAAGGGCTTACCTCATGTCACTCAACAGGCTCTCTCTTCGTTCAAAGATCGCGCTGATCGTCGCGCTGATGCTCGTCCCAATCGGCATCCTCACGTATCAAGTCATTGTGCTAACCCAGTCGGAGGTTGGCGCATCCCGGGCTGACCTGGCCGTCACCGGCGTCTGGACCGCCGCCAGCGGCAACATCTATGTGATGCTCGCCATTGCCGGCGCGGTGTTGTTGGTTGCACTCGGGCTCGCCACATTGATCGGCTGGCAAACAACCCGCTCGTTCGCCCGCATGATCAACACGATGGACCGCGTCCGCCAGAACGACTTTACGGTCGAGGTCGAAGGCACCGGTCGCAAGGACGAAGTCGGCCAGATTGCGCGAGCCGTCGAAGTGTTCAAAGACAACGGCCTCAAGGTGGCCGAACTCACTGCCAATTATCGTGGTCAGGTCGACGCTATCCGCCGTGCCCAGCTCGTCGCCGAATTCTCGCTCGACGGCATCTTCCTCGACGTCAACGAGAATTACCTCTCGCTGATGGGCGTGGCGCGCAACGAGGTCATCGGCCAACACCATTCGACCACCGTCGACCTGGCCGTTCGGCAATCGGCGGAATACCGGGTGTTCTGGGACAGGCTGGCGCACGGCGAGCATATTGCCGCCGCAGCGAAACGCACGACCAAGAGTGGCGAGGAGATCTGGGTCCAGGGCACCTACAACCCGATCCTCGGCCTCGACGGCAAGCCTTATAAAGTCGTGGCCTACGCCACCGACGTCACCCAACAGAAGATGGCCAGTGCCAACTTGGAAGGTCAGATCGCGGCAATCGGTAAGGCGCAGGCCGTCATCGAGTTCGGCCTCGACGGCAAGGTCCTGACGGCGAACGCGAATTTCCTCGACGCGGTCGGCTACTCGCTCTCCGACATCGTCGGCCAGCACCATTCGATATTTGTCGACCCGGCCTATCGCCAGACCGCCGACTACCGGATGTTCTGGGAGAAGCTCGGGCGCGGCGAATATGATGCCGGCCAGTACAAGCGCATCGGCCGCGGCGGCAAGGAGATCTGGCTGCAGGCGAGCTACAACCCGATCATGGACATGAATGGCAAGCCGTTCAAAGTGGTCAAATACGCCACCGACATCACGGAGCAGAAGCTGGCCAACGCCAACTTCGCCGGCCAGCTTGCGGCCATCGGCAAGGCGCAGGCCGTCATCGAGTTCGGCCTCGACGGCAAGGTCCTGACGGCCAACCAGAACTTCCTCGATGCCGTCGGCTATTCGCTTTCCGAGATCGTCGGCCAGCACCATTCGATGTTCGTCGACCCGGCCTATCGCCTGACCGCCGACTATCGGTTGTTCTGGGAGAAGCTCGGACGCGGCGAGTACGATGCCGGTCAGTACAAGCGCATCGGCCGCGGCGGCAAGGAGATCTGGCTGCAGGCGAGCTACAACCCGATCATGGATATGAACGGCAAGCCGTTCAAGGTGGTCAAATACGCCACCGACATCACCGAACAAATGCTGGCAAACGCCAACTTCGCCGGCCAGCTCGCGGCCATCGGCAAGGCACAGGCTGTCATCGAATTCGGCCTCGACGGCAAGGTCCTGACGGCGAACGCGAATTTCCTCGACGCGGTCGGCTACTCACTCTCCGACGTCGTCGGCCAGCACCATTCGATGTTCGTTGACCCGGCCTATCGCCAGACCGCCGACTACCGGATGTTCTGGGAGAAGCTCGGGCGCGGCGAATATGACGCCGGCCAGTACAAGCGCATCGGCCGCGGCGGCAAGGAAATCTGGCTGCAGGCGAGCTACAACCCGATCATGGACATGAACGGCAAGCCGTTCAAAGTGGTCAAATACGCCACTGACATCACGGAGCAGGTCAAGGCCGCCCACATCCTTCAGTTGGCGGTCAAGGAGACCCAGGACGTCGTCGCCTCGGCCAAGGCCAACGACCTCACCCGGCGCATTCCGCTTGACGGCAAGACCGGCGAGATTGCCGAGCTGTGCACCGGCATCAACGGTCTGCTCGAGACGATGACCACGGTCATCTCGGAAATGCTCGCGGCGTCATCCACCATCAGCTCCGCCGTTGCCGAGATCACCACCGGCACCAACGACCTCAGCGAACGGACCGAGAAGCAGGCCTCAAGTCTGGAGGAGACCTCGTCGTCGATGGAGGAAATCGCCACCACGATTCGCCAGAACGCCGAGAATGCCCAGCAGGCCAACCAGCTGGCCATCAATGCCCGCTCCGTCGCCTCCGAAGGCGGACAGGTGGTGTCCCATGCTGTCGACGCCATGTCGAAGATCGAATCGTCCTCGCGCAAGATCTCCGACATCATCGGTGTCATCGACGAAATCGCGTTCCAGACTAACTTGTTAGCCCTGAATGCCGCTGTCGAAGCGGCGCGTGCCGGCGATGCCGGTCGTGGCTTTGCAGTGGTTGCTTCCGAAGTGCGCTCGCTCGCGCAGCGTTCGTCCGAAGCCGCCAAGGACATCAAGGCGCTGATCGTCGAAAGCGGCGGTCAGGTGAAGGATGGCGTCAAGCTCGTCAACGATGCGGGATCGTCGCTGCATCAGATCGTCGACAGCGTCAAACGAGTGACCGACATCGTCTCCGAGATCGCCTCAGCCTCGAAGGAGCAGGCCATCGGCGTCGAGGAGATCAACAAGGCCGTCGCCCAGATGGACGAGATGACGCAGCAGAACTCCGCCCTCGTCGAAGAGAATGCCGCCGCCTGCCGCATGCTGCAGCAGCAGGCCGAAGACATGAGCCAGCGCATGTCGACCTTCGAAGTTGGCGACGCGCGCTACGACGTGGCCTCGAAGCCCGTGGTCGAACTCGCCCATCGCCGCCCGCCGCAGCCGCAGCGCGAAGCCAAGACCGCCAAGGCACCGGTCAAGAAGGTAGCCAACTCCCGCGCACCGCAGCGAATGCAGGCCGATTTGAAGGCCGCCTTCGAATCGGACACCGAATGGAAGGAATTCTGACCTGACAATCTGCCGCCGGCGACATCCCCGATGCCGTCGGCGGCAGAGCCCGTCGCGCACCCTACATGACCGCCTCATCCAGCCAATCTCCCGGCCGACGATCCGGAGGTGCCCGTTGACAGATGTCGCCATGCCTTTGCCGCTGCCAGCCGACCGGCCCGACTCCGGGTTGGAATTCCCATTTCGCGAGAAGGAATTCCGTTTCATCGCCGAATTGATGCACGAGACCACCGGAATCAAGCTGAACCCCAGCAAGATGAACATGGTCTATGCCCGACTCGTTCGGCGCCTGCGCGAGCTGCAGTTGCCGTCCTTCGCTGCCTATTGCCGTCTGTTGCGCGAGCCGGAGGGCGAAGAGGAGATGAGCCAGCTGATCAACGCGCTGACCACCAATCTGACGCGTTTCTTCCGCGAGCCGCATCACTTCGATCACATTCGCCAAGTCGTCGTGCCAGCCCTCATGGCTCGCGTCAACCGGTCCAGGCGGCTGAGGATCTGGTCGGCCGGCTGTTCCTCCGGCGAGGAGCCCTATTCGATCGCTATGGTGCTCGCCGAACAGATGCGTGAACTCGACAGGTGGGATGCGCGAATTCTTGCAACGGACCTCGATTCCACCATGCTGGCCACCGGCAGCGCCGGCCTCTATCCATTCTCGGCCTTGGCCGATATCGGCCCCGCCCGGCTCGCGCGGCACTTCGCCAAGTCAGGCAATCATCTGCTCGTCAACGACCAATTGCGCCAGCTGATCAGCTTCAAGCAGCTCAATCTCGTCAATCCCTGGCCGATGAAGGGACCGTTCGACGCCATCTTCTGCCGCAACGTCATGATCTATTTCGACCAGCCGACAAAGGCCGGCCTCATCGCGCGTTTCACGGAGCTGCTCGCTCCGGGCGGGTGGCTGTACGTCGGTCATTCCGAGTCGCTGCTGGAACCAGGCTCCGGTCTCGTCTCCGCCGGACGAACCGTCTACCGAAAGGCCACCTGATGCCGGTGAGCCGTGGACTGAAAGTCCTCGCTGCAAAGGCGCGCCGCAACTCACCGGCGCAGCACTCGCATCGCGTCTACGATGGGCGGTACGATACCAATCTGGTAAGGGTGCTCCCCGGCGATCTCTACCTGACCGACGCGGCCGACGAGACGATCGTCACGGTCCTCGGCTCCTGCATCGCGGCCTGCGTGCGCAACCCGCACAGCGGCTTTGGCGGGCTTAACCACTTTCTGCTGCCATCAGGCACGTCGAGCGAACTCGTCGGCGACGACTTGGGGCTGCGCTTCGGCAATTTCGCTATGGAAGCGCTGATCAGCGAGGTGCTGAAATCCGGCTGCGCCAAGAACGAGCTTGAAATCAAGCTGTTCGGCGGCGCCGACCTGCGCGACAGCACCGCGCACGTCGGCAGCAAGAATGCCGAATTCGCCGTGAACTATCTGCGCAACGAGGGCCTCGAACCGATTGTCGCCGATCTCGGCGGCTCGCATGGGCGACGGATTCACTATTCCCCTGCGACCGGCAGGGCACAGCGGCTGCTATTGCAGCGGCACATTGAACTGCGCGTCGCCCTGGATGAGGTGACTTTCGCATCCAAGCTCGTCAATTGCCTCCCGCAGGGGGCGATCGAACGGTTCGACGAATGCAGCAAGGCCAGGACGGGCAACCTGGCGGGGCACCTATAAGCCACGTGTGCCCGATCCTGCCCACACGGATCCTCTCCCGGAGCTGGTAGCTTTCACCACCGTCATGCACCGGCGCCACATATCGCACCCGTTCAGCATGCCGCGCCTCATCCTGCACCGCAGCTGCAGCACAAAGCACCGCCGCCACGGTGTGGAGGTCCCGGCATGCCTCACTGCCCATAGGTCACCCAGCAGACTCGTCGGGCCATGTTAGCGGACTGGCCAAAACCTGATGACACTGCCCGCCTTCTTTGGCCGGGTCGTCAATCGACGTCTATGGCCGGGTCCGGCGGCTGGGTCGCCCGCTGATCCGCGCGGGTGCCAGTTCGAAATCGGACTGACGACCGGTTTCAAACCGGAGTAGCCGGCCGGTCATTGTTCGGAATAAGTGGCCGGCTACTCCGGAGGCCACGCCAAAGTCGCCCGGCGGCAACGAGCTGCAGTCAAAATGCCGCGTCGGACGCCAGCACGTGGTAGCCGGGGCAGGTCGTCCGCCGATCGCCTTTCAGGCGCGCTGGCACTGCCGGCACTGGCAGTCGACCATGACGGCCGGTTCGCCGGTGATCTCGTAGCGGATCGCGCCGCAGGCGCAGCCACCGGTATACATGCGGGTCATTGTCCTCTCCGTTTGGACAAGCGAAGGCGTGCGGCGAACGGACAGCCGCAATTGACCGATCATCGCCGCAGCGCGCATACTAAAGTGGTCACTTGACAATCGTCCCGTCATCTGGATACTAAAGTGCATGCTTAACCATCATACCATCGATGAGTGCTTCCGAGCGCTCGCAGAACCCGCCCGCCGCGCCATTGTGGAGAGGCTTTCGGATGGTCCTGCCAGCGTCAGTCAACTCGCCGCTCCATTCGATATGACGCTCGCCGCCGTGGTGCAGCACGTCCAGGTCCTGGAGAAATGCGGGCTTATCCGTAGCGAGAAGATCGGTCGCAATCGCGTGTGCCGGGTCGATCCGGCCGGGTTGGACGTCGTGTCCAATTGGGTCGGACTGCGCCGGTCGATGGTTGAGCGCCAACTCGATCGCCTGGGGGCGCTGTTGGCAAGCGAGCCCACCGGCGACGAGGACCCACCTGAAACGGAAAGGACGGATCCATGACAGATGTGATGACTGAGCTTGCGACAGAAGCGCCCGGCGCCATTCACTCGACGTTCCGCGTCTCGCGGACCTATCCGCAGGCGCCGGAACGGGTGTTCAAAGCCTTTGAAGACACCGAACTCGTTCGCCGCTGGCGGGTCGAGGACGACAATTGCGACGTGCTCGAGTTCGCTTACGATTTCCGCGTCGGCGGCACGGAGGTCTCGCGGTTCGTATTTCCGGGCGGCCCGGAGATCCGGCTCGATGCGCAGTTCCAGGACATCGTTGCCAACGAGCGCATCATCTTCACCTACCGCATGATGGCCGGCCCCGTGCTGCTGTCGGTTTCGCTGTCGACCATCGAACTCAAGCGCAGCGGGCGCGGCACCGAACTGACCTTTTCCGAGCAGGGTGTCTACTTCGAGGGAGTGGACGGTCCGAAGAACCGAGAAGACGGCACCCGGTTCATTCTGGAGAAGCTCGCCAAGGCGCTGGTGGACTGACGACGCCACGGGTGCGGCAGCGCCTGGTGTGAGCCAGCTTCGCCTCCATCGCTCAACCCAGCCGCACCCAGTCGGCCGCATCGAGCGCGTACGGCGCGAACAGGAAATCGCGGATCGTGGCGATCCGCTCGCCCTGCCAGCCGACGAGCACGAAATGCGACGGCGTCGTCCTCTGGCTCTCGCCGTCGAACACCAGCATCGCCGGGCGCCCTTCGATGGCGCCAAAGGCGTAGCGCCACTTCGCCACTTCGGCGTAGCGGGTGAAGTAGGGTCTGATATCGCGGCGGCCCGCCAGCTTCAGCCGGTTTACGAGGTCGAGCTTGACGTCGTCGGCCAGCATGGTCCGGATGGCATCGAAGTCGCCGGCGCGGAACCAATCGACGAAGGCGACCATCTTCAACCGCTCGGCCTCGGACATCAGCGGCAGCCGAACATCCTCCGGCAGGTGTCTCAGCCGTTGCAGCGCCGCGCGGCCGCGCTGTAAAGCCGACTTTGCCGCGGCGGCGGAGCAGTCCGCAATGGCGGCGATGTCCTCGACCGAATGGCCGAGCACGTCCTTCAGGATCACCGCGCAGCGCTGCAATTCGGGCAATCTGAGGAACGTCTGGAAACCGACCGCCAACAGGTCGGGCTGCGTCAGCGGTGCGGCCTCCTCCTCGCCGGTCAGCGGCACGACGGTCTGCGACTTGCGCGCACGCAGAAAGTCGAGGCACGAATTGTGCGCGATACGGAACAGCCAGCCTTCGAAGCTGTCCACGTCAGCTCCGTCCGCCTGCGCCTTGACTGCCTTCATCAGGGCATCCTGCAGCACGTCTTCGCCGTCCACCGTCGAGCCGGTCAACCATCTGAGCCATTGTACGTCTCCATCATAACTGGCGCTTCGTCAGGCGGACGGCCTGCACGCCCAGGCGCACGGCATGAGCTGGGACCAATTCCACGAATTGATCGCCGCCAAGAACCATCGCCGCAAGCTGCCGACACTGGCGGAACTCTCCGAGGTCGCCGCCTTCATGGCTTCCGATCGCGCCAGCGC
>JARLIT010000282.1 GCA_031291575.1 Ancalomicrobiaceae bacterium | reverse complement strand
GCGCACGTGGCGCGCCTGCTGGAGGAGATCAAGTACCGGGAACTCGAGGATCGAATCCTGCAGCCCCTTGGCCTTCATTTCATCGACCGAGATCTTCGGGATGAAGGTGGCGTGCTTCGAAGTTTTCGGGTTGGCGGAGTAGAGCCCGTTCTCATCCTTCACGTAGATCATCGCCTTGACGCCGAATTGTTCGGCAACGAGGAAGCAGCCGGCGTCGGTGCGGTAGGGCGGGATGACGCCCTCGGCGGCGGGGCGGATCCACAGGCCGTAGGGCGGCATGCCGGAAAACACGACGCCATGCACTTCGGCGAGGTAGAGCGGCACCGCCGACAGCCCAGCGCCATCGACGGCGGAAATGCCGTGCTTCGCCAGAAGCTGCCCCAGCATCGCTGCGTTCTGGTCGGCGACCGAGGCGCCCAGCTGCGACAGCACGCCAGCCGGCAGGCCGAGCCCGGCCGCGATCGAATAAAGGTGCCGGGCGCGAGTACCCGCGCCGGTGCCGATCAGCAATTTGTGCGCCTCGCGCGCCGCGACGATCTCCTCGACGAGCGGATAGACGGCGGCGCGGCCGCGATCGATGACGCTCTGACCGCCGATCTTGATCACCGTGGCGTCCGGCAGGATGCGGAAATCAGACGCGGCTTCGGCCGCGGTCTGAAGCGCGGCATCGGTCAGCGATCGCTCCATGAGAAGCGCCTCGAGCTGTGCTGTCGTGTTGGCCATGGGGGCGCCTTTCGCCGATTCGATGGGCTGTAAATGTTAAAACGTGAATATATGGAGTCTTGGAAAAACACAAGCGATATTAACATTTTAGATAGCGTCATCCGACACCTGGAAACGGTAGGAGTACCAAGCCTAGCCCCTTTCTGCAATTGCCGGCGCAAACCCGAGAGATAGTACGTCGTTGGTCAATTGGCGCTGCTGCTCGGCGTTCGCCCAGTGCTGCATTTTCTCCAACCATCGATTTTGCGCCTTTGCCGCGACAATGTGCTGCGACCGCTTTGGTCGACCGGTCAATTCGTGCGAACAGCCTCGCTGATTGACCGTCAATTCATCCCATTACCGCACGCCGATATGCCGCCCGATCATACGGCCGGAGCCGCCGCGCTGAGTGACGACGAATGCGCGTGCGAAACGGCGGGTCGGCGGACCCGCGATCGGCCCAGTATCGGGGCCTCACGCCGGCCGATCCGCTGCCGAGGCGCGAAGATCAGGCAATCGCCTTGAGGGCGTCGGCGAAGAAGTCGGGTCCGCCGAAATTGCCGGACTTGAGCACCACTCCGAAGCGGTCTCGACCACCGACGGAGATCAGCACCGGGACGCCGGGCGCGATTTCTGCGCCGATCAGGAAGGCCTTCAGCCCGAGACGGTCGACGACGGCGCCGGATGTCTCGCCGCCAGCGACGACCAACCGGTGGACGCCGCGCGCTGCCATGGCCACGGCCAGCGCCGCCATGGCGGATTCGATGGCGTGGCCGGCGCGCGCGCGCCCATGGCGCGATTGGATGGTTTCCACGACCGCTGCGTCGGCACTCGAGGCGATCAGCACCGGTCCGGAGCCGATCCGTTCGCCGGCCCAGGCGATCGCCGCTTCGATGGCCGACCCGAGCCCCAGCACATCCTCCACGTCGAGATGCAGCACCGGCATAACCGCCTCCGCGCGCTGCACCTGCGCCAATGTGGCGCGCGAGCAGGAACCGGCCAGGCAGACGGCAGGGCCGCCAATTGGTGCAAATGCGGCTGAGGTGTTCGAGCCCTTGACGCTGCCCCGGGCGACCAGCGCGCGGGCGATGCCAATGCCGATGCCGGAGGCGCCAACGGACAGGGCCATGCGTGCCGCGATCTCGCCGATGACATTCAGTTCGGACTCGGTAATGGCATCGACGATGGCGGCGCCGATGCCCTCGGATGCGAGTGCGTTGCGGCGCGCCTCGATCGCCTCACGCCCGGCCAATACCGTCTGCAGGTCGATCAGCCCGACCGGGCGGCGGCTCTGCCGTCCGAGCACCCGGACGAGATCGGCGTCGTGCATCGGGTTGAGCGGATGATCCCTCAGCGGGCTCTCGTCGAGCGGCCGGTCGCCGACGAACAGGTGCCCCTGGTAGACCGTGCGCCGGTTCTCGGGAAACGAAGGATTGACCAGCGCGACGCTCTCGCCGGTCAGTGCAGCGAGCGCGTCGGTGACCGGACCGATGTTGCCTGCGTCGGTCGAATCGAACGTCGAACAGACCTTGAACAGGATGTGCTCGGCGCCGAGGCTCTTCATCCAGCGCGCCGCCTCGACCGATTTCTCCACCGCCATGTCGGCGGCAATGGACCGTGTCTTTAGGGCGACGACGATGGCGTCGACATCCGGCAACTGCAGGTCCGGGGACGGCACGCCGATTGTCTGGATCGTCGATAGACCGTTGCGAGTCAATGCATTGGCCAGGTCGGAGGCGCCGGTATAGTCGTCGGCGACGACACCTAGGAGAAGAGACATCGTCGTTTCCTTTCAGTGCTTGCCGGCGTAGGGCGCGAACCAGCCGAGGCCGGCTTCGGTCGCTCCGGCCGGCCGGTATTCGCAGCCGACGAAGCCGCGGTAGCCGAGCCGATCGAGTTCGGCGAACAGGAAGGTGTCATCGAGCTCGCCGCTTGCCGGCTCGGTGCGGGCGGGAACCGAGGCGATCTGGATGTGGCCGATGATTGGCGTCAGCGCCCTGAGCGCCATGGTAACGTCGCCGTGCATGATCTGACGATGGTAGATGTCGAACTGCAGCTTGAGGTTCGGCAGGGCGAGGTCGGCGATCAGATCGGCGGCAAAGCCGAAGTCGTTGAGAAAGTAGCCGGGCATATCGCGGCCGTTGATCGGCTCG
>JARLIT010000281.1 GCA_031291575.1 Ancalomicrobiaceae bacterium | reverse complement strand
GCTGAAATCTACTGACACTTAGCGGTCTTAGGCGGGCACCGCCGAATGGAGGAGCAAACAGGATGATCGTTCGGGCCATCGCGTGGTTTCTTGACACTTTGAAACGAGTCTTTTGGGTCCATCGGCAGGACCGCTACCACGCAGTGCAAATCCTGATGCACTGGCTGATCGTCGTGCTCGTCATCGAGCAATACTGGACGAGCCGCGCTGTCCTCCGCATGAATTCAGGTGCCCGCCTGCTCGGCAAGGAAGAGCCGTTCGATATGGTGCTGCACGACACCCATCTGAGGATTGGCCTGGCGATGCTCGCGTTGATCATTCTGCGACTGGCACTCCGGCTATGGCTCGGTGCCCCGCAGTGGAACCCTGCCATCCCGGCTTGGCGGCAGAATCTGGCCCTGACGGTCCAGTTCGGCCTCTACGGCGTGCTGCTGGGGCAGGCGGTCTCCGGCGCGATCACCAGCTACCTGTGGTGGCCGATGCATCTGGTGCATCGCGGCTTCTTCTATCTGCTGCTCGGCTTCGTTGCCCTGCATCTCGCCGGAGCCGCTTGGTCGCTGCTCAGTGCACCTCTCTCGACGGTGCGGCGCATCACCGGGTGGCGGCTGGGAAAAGCCCAGTAGACGACCGGACGTGTCCTGGCCAGGCAAAACACGGTTGGTAGATCGGGTCTTCTAGCGCATAGACTTCGATATTCTGCCCAATAGACCGATCTCGACGCCTTTGAAGTCACAGCTTAACTGTCTCAAGCCGAAAGGTGCTTTTCCAGGTCGGCAATCAGAGCCGTTTCATCGACGTCACGGTCAGTCGTCACATCGATGATTGGCGCGATGCCAAGCGGCGTAGCACGAGCAGCCAGCACAGCAAGCTCGTCGGCATAGGAAGCCGGCGGGTGCCCCTTGCTGCGGAATGCCGCGCGGGCCCGATAGCGCTCAGCGACGATTTCCGGCGGGGCATGACACCACACTTCGATAACCGGTCTGGCGGCGGCGCGCTTCAGATGGCCCTCCAGCACCTCGAGCGGCACGAACTTGTGCCAAGCGTCGATAATCGCCCCGAGTCCGTCAGGAAAGCCCGCGATGGTCGCAAAGATCGCCTGATAGCTCGCCCTGCCAAGAAGGCGGCTGTAGTCGCGGTCGCCGACACCGAGGTGGTCGAAAAAGGCCTCCTTGACGGTATCGAGCGTCAGGATCGGCAAATTCAGGCGCCGGGCGATGATCGAGGCGACCGTTGACTTGCCGCTGGCCGGAACGCCGTTGACGAGAATGATGGGATGCATGGTCCGTCCTTGTCGGAATCGGAACGGTGCTCAGGACAGCTCCTCAAGCGACCGCTGTAGCTTTGAACCTGGCAGGATTGAGAGCCGACAGAGCTGAAAGGCCGGCACCGATAACTCCGGCATCGTCACCGAGTTCGGCCGCCGCGATTTCGTAGGTGTACCAGCTCTCTTCCGACGGCAATCGGCCAATGGCGCGGACCATGGCCCGGCCGAGGCCGCCACCGAACAGAACCAGATCGGGGTCGAACGCGGCGGTCATCGAGGTGGCGGCATCGCGCATCGGCGTCGCCCACTCCGTCAGGATGGAATGGGCCACCGTGTCGCCCGCGTCGGCCGCAGCAATCAGCCGGACGACATCCGTATCTGCCGGAAGCCCGGCCTCATGGATCAGCACGCCCAGAGATGTGCCCGAGCTCGTCGTCTCGACACAGCCGCGCCGGCCGCAATTGCACAGACGGCCGCCCGGTTTGACGGTGATATGCCCGAGTTGTCCGGCGGTTGCATGTCCATGCACGGGCTGGCCGTTCTGCGCGATCGCCCCGCCGATGCCGGTGCCAATGGTGAACATCACGACATTGGGACGGCCGCGCGCCGCTCCGACCGCACATTCCGCTGTCAGCGCCATCGTGCAGTCGTTCTCGATCGCCACCGGTAGGCCCACGGCAGCTGCGAGGGTTGCAGCCAGGGGCAGACCGGCCAACTCAAGGTAACCGGCAGACAGCACCAGGCCGGCCGCAGCGTCGACCCGGCCGGGAATGCCGACACCGACGGCCCTGACGTTCGAGCTTCGGTGCGACGCGACCAGTTCGGTGAGGCGGGCGACAAAGGCCTCGCGCCCCTTGGTTACCCGCTCGCCATGACGCGACAGAATGGTCCCGGTCGCGCCGATTTCGGCAATGCGAAGATTGGTACCGCCGACATCGATACCGAGCGCGGTGGCTGGTTCACTCATCGCAACACTCATCAAGTTTGGATCTCGCAGCTTTCCCGGGCAGAGAGTCGCGCCGTCGCAGGAGGAACGCAACACGACCGCGGCTCCCGCCCAGACAAGCTACGCCGGCATCAGAGCCGAGGTGGCAAACGTGTCGAGGATCGCCTGGATTTGCTTCAGGCGCGGCGTGGCAACGTGAGCAAGCCTGTCCTGCTCGACCGCGCGGTCAAGCGAGATGCAATCCTTCCACAAAGCGCGTCCAGCAATGACGCCGGAGGCACCGTTCTGCATGGCGATCTGGACCTGACCAAGGAAGGTCTCGTGGTCGACGCCGGCCGACAGCACCGCCCATGGCACGGAGCCGGCCATGTCGGAAATGGCGCGACAGGAGGCGGCACTGCCGGGGAATGGCAGCTTCAAGACCTTGGAGCCTTCGTCGAGGGCGATGCGGGCACAGCCCTCGATCAGCTTGCCGAACTTCGCCTTGTACTCGGCCTCGTTCTCACCGTCGAACGCATAGGTCAGGATCTCGACGACGAGCAGAACGTCCTCCTTGGCAAAATTGGCAACGCAGTCACGAATGATACCAATATTGTGGGTATTGGCCTCCGGCCGGTCGGGACGCAGATAGACCATGAGCTTGGCACCGGTGCCGCCGAGTTCGCGGACACGACGAGCATCGACGCCGGGAACCAGCTTGGACAGCCGGTAGCCTTTGGCATCGGTATCCCAGCCGGAAGCGTCCAGACCAATCAGCAGCGCGGTGTCGCGCGCCAGCACGCCTTCGTCCACAACCCGCGGGACCGCGCAGACCGGGTCCAGCAGCACGCAGGAGGCCGAATTGGCGAGATAAGCGACGATGTCGGATTTGACATCGCCAAGCTTGTTTTCGTCGATCTTGGCCCTATCCTCCGGCGTCGAGGCGAGGATCTGGCGCATTGCGCCGCGCTGGTCGCAAGCGACCACCATCATGTGTCCATTCTTTCCGCAGATCTGCTGGTAGCCGCGGTATTCGGCCGTCGTCATCTTGCTCGACATTGGGGACCTCATAGCGATTGTTGATTGGAAATTGCCTGTGTCACCCGACCATCAGCCTGACGACTTCATTGGCATCGGTGTCGGCGGCCCGGAGATCGGCGACGGCACGGCCGCGGCGCATGATGAACAGCCGGTCAGCCACCTCGAACACATCCTGCATATTGTGGGAGATGACGATCACCGGCACGCCGCGCTGCTTGAGCGTCTCGATCAGCGACAGGACCTTCTTCTGCTCAGGCACGCCGAGCGCTGCCGTCGGCTCGTCCATGATCATCAGCCGCGCCTTCCAGTAGACGGCGCGGGCGATGGCGGTTGCCTGGCGCTGGCCTCCGGAAAGAGTGCGCACCGGTGCATCGAGATTGCGGATGTTGATGTGCAGCTCCGACAGCACCGCCTTGGCCTCGGCGCGCATCTTGGCTTCGTTGAGCCCGGGCAGCATGCCGTAGGCTTTGCCGGGGATCTCGCGGCCGAGGAAGATGTTTTCCGATGCGCCGAGGTTGTCGCAGAGCGCCAGGTCCTGGAACACCGTCTCGATGCCGAGATCGCGAGCATGCAGCGGGGAGCGGATATCCACCGCTTGGTCGTCGAGTTCGATGACACCGCCGTCGGGGCGATAGACGCCGGCAATCATCTGGATCAGCGTCGACTTGCCGGCGCCGTTATCGCCGAGCAGCGCCACGGTTTCCCCGGGATAGACGTCGAAGTCGACCTGATCGACCGCAACGAGACCGCCGAAGCGCTTGGTGATCTTGCGGCAGCGCAGAACCGGAGACTGTCCGTCGGCCCGCGGTCCCTGCACGATCGAGGCAGGCTGCTTGGTCGTATGACTTGTCGTGTCAGGGGTGAGCATGGTCATGACAGGAACTTCCCCTTCGCTTGATCCACCAGGACGGCCATGATGATGACAGCGCCGACGGCGACGTACTGCCAGAACGGATCGATGCCGAGGATGACGAGCCCGTTCTGAATAACGGCGATCACCAGAGCGCCGACAACGGTGCCGAGGATGCGGCCTTCGCCGCCAAGCATCGACGCGCCTCCGATTGCAATGGCGGCGACCGACGACAGCATCAGCGCATCGCCAGCGTTGGCGACGCCACCGTTGAACCTGAGCACGTAGAGAAAGCCGGCGAGCGAGGCGGACACCGCGCAGAGCACGTAGATTTTGAACAGTGTCCAGGCGAGCGGAATGCCGGCGCGCGAGGCGGCCTTTGGGTTGCCGCCGACCGCATAGACGTGGCGGCCGAAACGGGTGCGACCGAGCAGCCAGCCGCAAAACGAGGCTAGGATGATGATGTAGAAGACCTGGAGGGGGAAGAAGCCCATGACCTCGCGGACAGCGCTGCCACTCACCCCGTTCGGCAACCCGAGGATGCTGATGCCCGCCTCCGGGTGGAAATAGGCGATGAAGCCGTTGCCGAAGAAGCCCAGGCCGCGCGTCGAGATCGAAACCGGCGGGCCACCCGACAGCACGTAGGCGACGCCTTCGGCGATCGACAATGTGCCGAGCGTGGCGATGAACGGTGGTACGCGCATGTAGGCCACAAGCGCACCGTTAACCGCGCCGGCAGCGATGCCGATCAGCAGCGTCGTTGCAAGGCCGGCGATGATGATGACGGCGAGCGGATATCCGGTCAGCGACTGCATCACCAAGGCTGACGCGACGCTGGCCAAGCCCATGACGAAGCCGGTCGACAGGTCGATGCCGGCCGAGATGATGACGAAAGTCTGCCCGAGCCCCAGGACCAGGAGCACCGCCATGTTGGCGCCGACGGCCTGGAAGTTGAACAGGTCGAAGAAGCCTGGCGCAACAAGCGAGAAGAAGACGATCAACGCGATCAGGAACAGGACCGCCCACATGCGGCCGGCAAGGGCGGCAAGCCCTTTCGGGGATTGATTGTCGTCATCGATCGTCGACGACAGACTGGTCGAATTGACACTCATGGAGCGGATCCTTGAGCTGGAGCGGAAGAAGCGGGCGCGCATGAGTGCCCTCCGATCGAGTGACAGTCGGATTTGCCGCAGGACGCGACGGCCCCAGTTGAGCGGCGGCGACTGCAAGTGAGGCAGGTGGGCGGGAGCAACGCTCCCGCCCGACAAGCAAGGCTCACTTGGCCTTGTAGATCGCCGACTGCGCTTCAGGCGTGTCGACGTTCTCGCGGGTGATGGTGATGAAGGGGACCGCGACCTTGGGCGCGATGCCGGTCTTGCCGGTGAGCGTGTCGAACACCGCCTGCACGGCAACGGCGCCAATCTGCCCGGGCTGCTGGGCGATGACGATGTCGATCAATCCGTCCTTGAGGCTGGCGATAGCCTCTTCAGGCGCATCGAAGCTGGCGATCTTGACCGTGCCCTGCAGATTGGCGGTGCGAACCGCTGCCGCTGCGCCCTGGGCGCTGAACAGGTTTCCGCCGAAGATCGCGCCGATGTTCTTGTCGCGCTGCAGCGCGGCTTGAGTGAGGTTGGTGGCGTTGGTGGCGTTGCTCTGGGTGTAGTCGACGCCGGCAAGTTTGACGGCACCGTTGGTCGCCTCGACAGCGGCCTTGCAGCCGTCACGGCGCAACGTGTCGGAGGGCACGTTGGGGGTCGAGACGAGGACGTAGAGCGAGCCCTTGCCCCCCATCGCATCGATCAGCGCTTTGCAGGCGGTCTGACCGCCGGCGAAATTGTCCGAAGAGACCGACGACACCGGGAAGGTGACGGGGCCGGTCTTGTAGTCGCCGTTGCCGATGAACGTATCCGCCGTGGCAATCGGGATGCCGGCCTGATTGGCGCGCTCGAGCACCGCGACCATGGCAGTCGGATCGTTGGGAACGGCGACCATGCCCGTGACGTGCTTGGCGATCATCGCATCGATCAGCGGCGTCTGCAGCGACGGGTTCCACTGCGACGGACCGTCCGCCACCAGAGTGATGCCGAGTTCCTTCGCCTTGGCGCGGGCACCCTTCTCCATCGTGACATAGAAGGGGTCGCCCTTGATGCCGTAGATCAGGGCGATGGTGATGTCGGCCGGCTTCAGCGAAGCAGCCATGACTGCTGTCGTCGACACCAGAACAGCGGCGAGCGCAGCTGCAATCTTCTTCATGAACTTCCTCCCAATTCTGGCGGCGTTTCCTCACACGCGCCGCCGAGCCAGGGCAACCGATGTGGCCGTCCTCGAGTGGCTGAGGCGATGTAACATCTTTCCGAAATTAATTTCAATAGGTCGAGATAGAAATTTCATGTCTATTGCCAAATCGTGCAATAGATTGCAGCCTGAGCGTGAACCACCAGCCCTATGTTGTCGTATCGTTGCGCAAGGCTCGGAGGGTGTGCGGCTGGCGAGGTGTTGCGGTTCGCGTCTGTTTGGCCGGACGCGCCACGAATCGCTGGCGCGGCAAAGTCTCGGCAGCCTTGCCGGGCTTCCGAGCCGGAAGGGTGATCCTCGGCAGCCGCCGGACCTGTCGAAATGGCTGCTTTCGCACCGAAAATTGCTGGAAAGGCAATGCTGCCGACCCGACGTGCGTCGGCCACCGTGCCATGGCAAGGCGCGCCGATCGGCGGACCTGGCCGGCCAAAAATAGCTAATTTGAAAGGCGGGTTTCTGTACCGACCATCCAAGTCCGATCGGTTCGCGCGGAATAGACGTCAGTCGCAGAGGTCGAGCACGGCCTGGGCGGTCCTCACGTCGGTGACAAGAATATTCACCAGCCGAGAGCGCACCGCACCAACGATTGCTGTGGCTTTGGCGCTAGATACAGCCACGCCGATCACCGACGGAATTGCCCGCAGTTGCTCGACCGACAGGGCGATCAACCGATCCGCGCCGCTCCACGTCACCAACTCGCCGTTGAGATCGAAATAATGGCGAATGACATCGCCGGCAGCGGTGGTGAGCTGGCGCTCGTCCGCCGTGACGCCGAGCTGGCCGGGTGTCGGCGAGATGTGCGGTAGGCCGATGCCGACCAGTGCTGCCTCGGTCCGGTCCCACAGCGCAATCGTCTCGCGGATGCTTGGATCGGCAAGGAATGCCTCTCGCAGCCCGGCCGACGGCAGATAGGGAGCGTGCAGGAACTGCGGCGTACCCCCCATCTTCTCGGCGGCCAAGCGAACGAACTCATTGATCTGAAAGTGTTCCGCCGTCTCTTGCATGCCGCCATTGGCCGGCACTGTGATCACGCCCGGAATACGCGGAAGCCCGGCCTGGATGATGTCGCGCACTGCCCGACCCCAGCCGATCGCCACAACTGATCCAGCATGCAGGCCAGCGTCCGCGAAGCAATTCGACACCGCGCCAGCCAGCGACGTCACCGCGTTGGTTTCCGGAACGTCGGCGACCACGGCCTGTTTGAGGCCAAGCCGTCTCTCCAGGTCGCGCGCCAATTCATCGGGTCCGACCAACTCGCGTACCTCGATGCGCACGATGCCGTCCTCGCGTGCCCGCTTCAGCAGGCGCGAAACCGTCGCCGTCGAGAGGCCGAGCTGTCGGGCAATCTCGTTCTGTGGGATGTTGGAAAGGTAATAGAGCTTTGCGACCGTGTGCAGCATGGCACGCGACGAACCCGGCTCCTGAACGTTTAATACGGACAGAACGGCCTCCGTGAAATAGATTGCAGCCACACGATATCATCGCCAGAAATTAATTGATATGGCCATCCCGGACATTCGAAAAGTGCGATATTTTCCGGTCGGACTCTCGCGGGGTCTCGTGCATACGATTTTCCCAAGAGAGCCAACCGTGTATTCACGCCCATGCCGTTCGGGTCGGACGACCGCTGGTGCTATTCGGCGTGGGTTTCACAGGCCGAATAGCGTGGCAGGTGATTGAATTCTCACGACAAGGTGGGGTCAGTCGGCGGCGGCGATTCTCACCCGGCGGCACGGTCCGGGGCGCTCGGTTGCGTGCCATGCGTCCGGTCGTTTTCAGCGCGACGTTGTCCGGCAGTCTCCGCGTACGCGTCGATCCGGACGCGTGACTGGGTCAGCGAGCGCCCGGCGAACTCTCTTCAGGCTTGGCCGTGCCGTCGCGATCCGGATTGGAAGGAAAACCATCCTGCAGTTCCCTTGCGAACTTTCGCATCGGACGGAGCTGGCGGCAGATAAGGGCGAGTTGGGTGCGGACGAAGCGCTCGCGGTCGTCGATCTCGCCGGACAAGTCTTCCAGCATACGTTCGTCTTCCGCCTCGGTGCCGCTCGTTTCAGCGACCGGTCGCCGGGCGATGAGATCGGTAGCGATGTCGTCGAGCGATCGCGCGATGCGAAGCGCAGCCTGACCGAGCACCCCATCCACAGATAGTTCCTGCAGAGCCCCGCGATGGGCGCCGAGTGCCGACAAATACGACAAGATCGTATGAGAGACGACCAGCTGGCGCATCCTGGATTCCGCTTCAGCGCGGTATCGGCCCGGCTCCTGCAGCATGTTCGACAGCGTGGACGACAGCGCCGCGTCGGCTTCATGCGCGATGCGGCGGGCGATGCGATAATCGAGGTCGTCGCTCTTGCCCGATCCGTATTGGCGGATGATGGCGCGAAGATATCCGCTGGCGCCCGACAGCGTGCCCGCCACCACCTTGTGGATCTGGCGGCCCTGCCAGTCGGGCATGACGAAGAACACCGCCAAACCGGCAAGGAGACTGCCGATCACCGTGTCTTCGAGACGCGGCCAGATAATGCCGTAGCCGTCAACCACCTGATTTGAACAACACACGACCATCAGCGTGATGGCCCCTGTCGCCAGAGTATAGCGGCTGGTGCGATAGATGAAGAACGCCACGCCGGCCACCACCGCGATCAGTCGTTGAATCTCCAGCGCTGGAAACAGGGTGAGCAGCGCCCAACCGGCCACGAGGCCGAGAATGGTTCCGAAGATGCGTTCCCACAGACGTCGGCGGGTGGAGGCATAATTCGGCTGGCAGACGAATAGGGTCGTCAGCAGAATCCAGTAGCCCTGCGTCGGGTGGACCGCAGACTTGATGCCGTAGCCGACTCCGAGCGCGAGAGTGAGGCGCAGGGCATGGCGGAACACCGCTGAATCAGGGCTCAACTGCGCCGCCACCCGCCGCCAGGCCTCGCCGAGTGAGTGCGGTGTATCGTCGAACAGGCTGGTGTCATGGTGCAACGAGGCATCGGTGGGAACGCTGGCCGCAATGAGCTCGTGTTCTAGCGCCTCGAGGTTTTCCACCAAATCGCCGAGCGACGGCAACACGTCGGTATGCTCAGGCCGGTTCTGAGCCTTCAGGTAGTCGAACGCATCCTGCAAATCGTCCGCCGCTTGGCGGCTCTCGCCATAGCTGAAGATCTCGCCTCGGCGTAGCGCTCGGGCCAGTTCCCGGCAGGCCAGGCCTTGCTGCCACATGAGGCGCTGGCAGCGGAACATGACGTCGCTGTGAAAGAACGTCTGCGAAAACGCATCGTAAGGGTAGTGCGACGAGCTGGCGCGTTCATGGATGTCTTGCGCGGAGAAGAACAGGTTCAAACAGCGTTCAAGCCGGGCATTCTCTCGCCCGAAACGGACACGCCGGCGGATCAGCTCTTTCACCCGATTGAGGGCGATCACCACACGGCCGTTGTTGCCGGCCAGCACCATCTTGGCACCGTCGATGTTCAGCTGCCGCCGCGGCACGAACAGCGTCGATTTGCTTTTGAGGTATTCGCCGAGTTCGTCAAACAGACCGGCCAGCCCTTGCTCGACCGGCTGCACGGGAAAGGCGGCTTGCCATAGCACCGAAAGCGCCCCGTACCAGGCCGCACCGACGGTCAACAGAATGGGCTCGCGCAAGAAGACCGGCGACGGGCCGGCCTGTTCCAAGCTCAGCATGGTGTAGACGCCGAGGATCAGGGTTGCCTGAGCAATGGTGGTGTAATGCGACCGCAATGCCCCCATCATGGTGAGCGTGAAGGTGGAGGCGACTAGGGCGGTGAAGAACAGCCCTGGATACGGCGTCAGAAGCTCCACGAACACGGCCGATGTGGCGAATAGCGCCAGTGTGATGGCAACGGTCTTGGCTCGCCCGCGCCAGCCGTCATCGGTCTCGGCGATGGCGCCGGCGATCACGCCCAGGAACAGCGGAATGACCCGATCGATGGCGCCGAGCACCGAGCAAGCGCCCATGGCTCCCGCCAGGGCGACGAACACGCGCAGGCTGAAGGGAAACGTGTCCAACGCCCAAAGACGTTGAAATGATTGCAGGACAGAGGCGATCTGCCTGTCTTTGCCGCGTCGCCACATCCCTCGCAGCACCTCACGTATCTGTTGCGACAACGGCTTTGAATAGTGAAGGTACCTTTGTCGCCTCGGCAGGGGCGGAGATTGGGACACCGCGCCGCATTCCCGGATCGCTCAATCTAGCAGTTTGGGGAGCACCAACGGAATGCACCGTATTTCCCCGACGTTTCCGCCACGCATCCGGGACTGGCCGACACGCAGACAAATTGAGAAAATCACCTTTCGTCTCTGCCGCGTCATTTGCGGGCATGGCGGGGAGCGAACGCGCGGCCACGCGATTGAAAGTCAGGACGTCTGGGGTTTTTCAATCCTCAGCTCATCTGGTAGCTCGCCCACCAGTTCATCATACGCACCCGTTCTTCCATTCGCGCGCCACGATCATAGGCGCGACGAACGTCGTTGTCTTCGATGTGAGCGAGCTGGCGCCCGATAGCGTCGATGGACCAGAGGCCGCTTTCGTCGGTCAGGGCCATTGTTGGTAACCACTCGGGGGTGTTGGCTCGCAACCAACAAGACTACCAAAAAAGCTGGCTGCAACCGGTCAGACCCCGACGCGATTGGACGCCCAAGACCTGTGACTTGGCAAAATGGCCGAAATTCACTGAGTTTTTGGATAATTCTGGACGTCGTCGGATGGTCAAAAAAGGGGGGCTGGTGGCGGGGGGCGGGATCGAACCGCCGACCTGAGGGTTATGAATCCTCCGCTCTAACCATCTGAGCTACCCAGCCACGGGAGGCGGATATACGGTCCGCCACCACCAAGTGTCAAGCGACGGCGCGAACGATCCAAGGACTATTCGGCCGTCGCGGGCACTGTTTCGGTCTTCCTCAGCCGCACGATGGAAAACACGCCGAGCGGCGGCATGTGGCGCACGTCGACGAGCTCAAGGCGGGGATGGCCGCAGATGCGCGCCAGCGGGTAGTCCGGCCGCCAGCCGAGGTGCTCGGTGCGCGGGGTGATGACTTTTTCGATCGCCCTGCGCCAGGGCTGTTCGGAGGCAAAATGCGAGACGAATATGGCTTCGCCGCCTGGCTTCAGCACGCGGGCAATTTCGTCGAGCACCCGGTCCGGGTGCGGCACGACGGTGATCACGTACATGACCGCCACCGTATCGAAGCTCGCATCGGCAAAATCGAGCTCGGCGGCGTCCATCTCCCTGAGTTCGCGCACATGGCTCAGATGCTCGGCAACCGCCCGTTTGCGGGCGAGCGCCAGCATGTCGGGGGAAAGATCGATGCCGGTTACGGCAAGGTGCGGCGCATAGCGGCTGAGCGCCACGCCGGTGCCGACACCGACCTCGAGGAGGCTGCCGGAGCGGGTATTGATATGCTGAATGGCGCGCTTGCGGCTCTGGTCAAAAAAGGCGCCGAAGAAGATCAGCTTGGCGAAGACGAAATCGTAGATCGGAGCCCAGCGCGAATAGGCCGCCAGGACGCGCTTCTGATCGAGGCGCGGGGTCGGTTCAAGACGGAAACTGCCATCGTCGATGACCGCTGACTGAGCGGCGGCGAGGGGACGATTGGTGGGCGAGCCAGGCTGGTTCCTCATGACATACTCTTATTGATTTGATTCCGGGACGGCGGACCCGCCGACCCTATTCGGCTGCATCGATGATGCGGGGAAGTTTCAGACGATCGAGCGCGATCTCGGCATCGCGGGAGCGTTCGACGCGGGCGATGGTCCCGCCGCCGAGGACGCGGGACTGTCCGTCGGCGGCATCGTAGAACACGGCGGCCTGGCCGGGCGCGACACCCTGTTCGCCGGTCGCCAGGTCGATGACGAACTGGCCGGCCTGGCACATCAGCCGGGCAGGCTGTGGCGGGCGCGTCGAGCGCACCTTGGCCCAGATGTCGATGCCGGCCTCAAGCGATGGCATGTCGGCTTCGCCGAGCCAGTTGACGTCGCGCAGGTGCAGGCGGCGGGTCAGCAGCACCTCGCGCGGGCCGACGACGACGCGGCGGCGCTCGGAATCGAGGTGCACCACATAGAGCGGCTCGCCGATCGACAGGCCGATGCCGCGGCGCTGGCCGACGGTGAAATGGATGATGCCATCGTGTTGGCCGAGCACGCGGCCGTCGACATGGACGATCTCGCCCGATTCCACCGCACCCGGCTTCAGCCGTTCGATGACGTCGGCGTATTTGCCGGTCGGCACGAAGCAGATGTCCTGGCTGTCGTGCTTGTCGGCGACCACGAGGCCGAACTGGCGGGCGAGCTCGCGCGTTTCCGGCTTGGTCATGCCGCCGAGGGGAAAGCGCAGGAAATCCAGCTGTTCCTGCGTCGTGGCATAGAGGAAATAACTCTGGTCGCGGTCGAGATCGACCGGACGGTACATCGCCCAATGGCCGTCCTTCTGTCGTTCCGAGCGCACGTAGTGGCCCGTCGCCAGGGCTGCCGCGCCGAGCGAACGGGCGGTGTCGAGAAGGTCGGAGAATTTGACCGTCTGGTTGCAGGAGACGCAGGGCACCGGCGTCTCGCCGTGCAGATAGCTTTCGGCGAACTGGTCGATCACCGAGGCTTTGAAGCGTTCCTCGTAGTCGAGCACGTAGTGCGGCAGTCCGAGGGTCTCGCAGACGCGGCGCGCATCCTGGATGTCCTGGCCGGCGCAGCAGGCGCCCTTGCGGTGCGTCGCTTCCCCATGGTCGTAGAGCTGCAACGTGATGCCGACGACATCGTAGCCTTGCGCTTTGAGGAGCCCCGCCACGACCGAGGAATCGACTCCGCCGGACATCGCGACCACGACGCGTGTGTCTTCGGGGCGACCATCCAGGCCGATGGAATTGATCATGATGAATGAGTCCCGCGGGCGAAGCCCGATCCGTCTGGGCGAAAATGGGCGACCCGTGCCGCTCCTGCAAGTCCGAACCGCAGTATAGCGGCTGATAGTCGAGCCGCGAAGAGGGGAATCCACGCGGATTTCTCGGACCGGCAGTTGTTTCCTGCACCGGCAGTCTTTGCCGGGCGGCCGGTGCCCCGGCAGGCGGAAACTGGGCGGAAGAGCGACGCAACGCGGCGCTCGACGCGCCGGAAAATTCCGACATATCAGATCGGTAACCCGACTCGCCGGAACCCGCAGGCTGCCCCACTGGCTCAGGTCCGCGATTGGCCCACTCCTTGCGTTATCCCTTGGCGCGCCGTTCACCCGCCGCACACCGGGAGATCCGAGTTGTCCGCTGTTGCCGCCTCCGCTCAGACTCACACCACTGCCTCGTCGACGACGACCGGCCACCAGACCACGTCTCAGACAAAGACGACCGGCAAGTCGTATCTCGACTTCATGAGCGCATTCATCGCCTCGCTGACGGGCGATGGGACGGGGGCAACCGGCACGATCAGCGCCCTTGCCAGCGCCACGACCGCGACCACCGCCGCTACCGCAACCACTGCCGCGACCGGCCAGATTACGACCACATCGGCCGCGGGCAAGCGAAAGTGGGCGTCGTTGACCCAGGATGACGCCGCGCTGCAGGGCGACACCACTGCCATGCAGGCGCTTCTTGCCCAGATGGCATCGAACGGCACGCTCGGCTATGCCGGCACCACCAGCGACGCGCAATCGCTGTTCGCCAAGGCTGAGGCGGCGCTGTCCGGCTCCACCACCATCGATCCGACGGCCAAGGCCAAGATGCTCGCCGATCTTCAGGCGCTGCAGAACGGTTCGACGACGGATGCCAATGGGCAGGCGCAGTCGTTCTCGGGCTCCGAACTCGAAGATTTCCTGAAGAAGGCGATGTCGGCGCTCACCGGACAGTCCGGAACGACGGTGGCCGCGACGGCCGCCACAACGGCCGGCGCCAAGACGCTGCTGTCGCTCGACCAGACCCAGACGGGAACGACCGACACCAGCCAGACGGCGAGCGAGGTGGCCCAGGCACAATTGCAGCAGGCGACCCAGGCGATTACGCTGGCCCGCGCCCAGCAGACGCGGTCGCGGCTGCAGGAGACGCCGTCCGCGATGGGGTCGAAAACCAAGACCGGTACCGATGCGCTGGCGAAGGACGAGGCCACGGCGCAGGCGACGGGCGAGACGGTGACATCCGCCCATGTCTCACCGGTCTCCAGTACCGCAAAATCCGGCTCGGCCGAAATGAATGCGGCGGCCCTCAGGGCATCGCTCGTCACCGGCACCGATCCGGGAAAGGACAAGGACGCCGGCCAGAAAGCCTTCCAGTCGGCGCTCGACCAGACGACCACCGATGCATCGACGTCGGATCAGACGCTCAATGTCGATCCGCGCCTCGGTACGTCGACGCTGGCCGCGACGGCAGGCAAGATCGACGCATCGTCGGCGACTGCCGGCGCTGTGCCTCTGTCGGCCGTCGGCGGACTGCTTGTTTCGCACGCCAGGCGCGGCGACAGCGAGTTCAACATCAAGCTCGACCCGGCCGGGCTCGGTCAGATCGATGTGAAGATGCAGGTGTCGCAGTCAGGCGAAGTCCGCGCGCACTTGATCGTCGAGCGGCCCGATACGCTGGCGCTGCTGACGCAGGATCAGCGTGGGCTGCAACAGCAGCTGGATCAGGCCGGGTTCCGGACCGACGCTTCGGGCCTGCAGTTCTCGCTGCGCGACCAGGGAACCTCGCAGCAGGGCCAACAGCAGGCCTGGCGCTCGCCCTATACCGAACCCCCGAGCAACCCTTCGACCACTGCCACCACCCAGACCACCCTCGACCAACCCGTCTACGTCCGCCACCAAGTGGGGCGGACAGAAGGCATTGATCTGACCGTTTGACCCCAGTACGCGTAAGCGGCGGTGGTTGCCGCCGGCAAGGATGAAGCCATGACGACGACCAGCTCTTCCACCTACGGAGTGACCGTCCCGACGGATACGACGACCTCGACCTCGACGAAGGACATGAGCGCGCTATCGGGCAATTACACCATGTTCCTGCAGCTCCTCACCACGCAGCTGCAGAACCAGGACCCGACCAGCCCGATGGACTCCAACCAGTTCACCCAGCAACTGGTTCAATATTCGCAGGTCGAGCAACAGATCAAACAGAACGCTACGCTGACCACGATTGCCAGCTCGCTCTCCGTGGCCAACGCAACGCAGATGTTGAACTATATCGGCCAGACCGTGACGGCAGACGGGACGAAGACGACGCTGCAGAACGGCAGCGCCGAGTGGAGCTTCACGCTCGACAAAGCGTCTGATGCGACGATCAACGTTCTCGATTCGAGTGGCAACGTCGTTTATACCCAGTCGACAGCCTATGGATCGGGGATCCAGACGTTCAATTGGAACGGCTCGGAAACGGGCGGCAGCACGGCTCCGGACGGGACCTATACGTTGCAGGTGGCCGCCAAGGACAGCACGGGCAAAGCCGCGAAAGTGACGCAGTCCATCAACGGCAAGGTCACGGGCGTCGATTTCTCCTCCGGTCAGCCGTATCTCGAGGTCGGCGGCAGCAAAGTGAGCCTGTGGTCGGTTTCCGCGATCGGTTCGACGACCTGAGGTTCTGTCAAGATATCCGTGACTTGTTTCGCGCCGGGTCCGTATTCATGCGGGTGCCCGGCGCCTTCGTATGGTCCGACGCCCGGGCCCCAGGGCGGTGGCCGGGGGGGCGCAGAGCGACCTCGGCGCCGCCTGATTATATCAATCCGCTCCTATGGTTACAGGGCGTCTATGGGGTCGCCGGCGACTCCGTAGGCAGGCCGTGCTCCGACAGGGGCGCCAAGGCACTCTTTGATAAAACAGCATAATTCAGCTTAGCCATATTTTAAGGCACCAGCGCTATTCTCACTCGCGATGTGGTCGCATCGAGTGTGTGAGAGTACGATGACCGATCAAGTACGACCGAGAGTGAAATATGTCATAGGGCCCGACGGGAGCCCGTTGACCATTGCCGACCTTCCTCCGAGCGACACAAAACGTTGGGTCATTCGCAGGAAGGCCGAGGTGGTCGCCGCTGTGCGCGGGGGGCTTCTGTCGCTCGAAGAGGCCTGCAGCCGTTATACGTTGACGGTCGAAGAATTCCTGGCTTGGCAGCAGTCGATCGATCGGCATGGCTTGGCCGGTCTCAGGACGACGCGAATCCAGCACTACCGCCAGTAGGGCGGGTGATCGATCCTATTTGTCAAAGGCCGGCGCGTTGCCGGCCTTTGTCATTTCTGCGTGGCATATGTGCCCATCCGGGCCACGCATCGTTCGAACATCGATTGCGATCATGCGTTTAGATGGGGGGCGGGCGGACCGCCCAGCGCCTTCCTGCGGCATCTTCGGCAACTTCTTAACGGAAAATCGACCGAATTGTCGAATATGGGTCAGCGCGTTAACCACTCGTTTACCATCCACTGGGAAATTCTTGCCTAGCGGCGGGCGTCCCGAATCTCATGTCCCCACCATGAGCGGGCAGCTGCGTCGAGATCGACGGCATCAGCGGATGGGATGCTCCCGTGAACGGCGCTATTGAGTTCATCAAGACATTAGGTGTGCCGAGACTGGCAGCCATGGGCGTTGTCGCCGTCCTGCTGCTCGGCTTCTTCGGCTTCATCATCATGCGCGCCACGGCCCCGGCCATGGTGCCAATCTACTCCGACCTGTCGGTGCAGGATTCCGGCGCCATCGTCAAAGAGCTGGAGGCGCAGGCCATCACCTACGAGCTGCGCCAGGACGGCGCGCAGATCATGGTGCCGAAGGACCAGATGGCCCGGATGCGCATGCGGCTGGCAGAAAAGGGCCTGCCGCTCGGCGGTTCCGTCGGCTACGAAATCTTCGACAAGACGGATGCCCTCGGCACGACCTCGTTTGTGCAGAACATCAATCATCTGCGCGCACTCGAAGGCGAATTGTCGCGCACCATCCGGTCGCTCGACCGGGTGCAGCAGGCCCGCGTCCACCTGGTCATTCCAGAGCGGCAGCTGTTCCAGCGCGAGAAGGTCGAGCCGTCGGCCTCGATCGTCCTCAAACTGCAGGGCACGATCGAACCGGCGCAGGTCAAGGCGATCCAGCATCTGGTGGCGACGGCGATACAGGGCATGCGTCCGGGTCGCGTTTCGGTCGTCGACGAAAGCGGGCGGATGCTCGCTTCCGGCATGGAGGACGACCAACCGGGCATGATCCTGTCCTCGCTGCAGGACCGCAACACCGCCTTCGAGCGGCGGGTGGAAACGCAGGTGGAGACGATCCTGGCGCAGGTCGTCGGACAGGGCCGCAGCCAGGTGCGGGTTACGGCCGAGCTCGACTACAATCGGGTCACGCAGACCTCGGACAAGTTCGACCCTGAGGGCCAGGTGGTGCGCTCCGAACAGACCGAGGAGGGCAACACCAGCAACCAGAACCAGGAGAAGGGCGTCACCGTCGCCAATCAGGTTCCTGGCGCCCAGCAGCTGCCCGACGGCACCACCCAGAAGGAAGCATCGACGACCACCAAAGAGACGCGCAACTTCGAGATCTCCAAGACCAGCCGGACTGAAATCATCGAGGCGGGCCGCATCAAGCGGCTTTCGGTCGCGGTGCTGGTCGACGGCACCTACACCACGGCGGCCGATGGCGCTGTCACCTACCAGCCGCGCCAGCAGGCCGATGTCGACCGCATCGCCGCGCTGGTCAAGTCAGCGGTCGGTTTCGACCAGTCGCGCGGCGACGTGGTCGAGGTCGTCAACCTGCGCTTTGCCGAAGCGCCGGCGTCTTTGCCGCTCGAAAACGCCAAGTCGGGCTTCGCCGCGCTCTTCGACTTCACCAAGGACGACATCCTGCGCTTCACCGAGATGGGCGTCCTGCTGCTGATGACGCTCTTGGTGCTGCTGTTCGCTGTCCGTCCGCTGATCCGGCGGATCACCACCGAGGCCGCCAAGGCGGAGGAGACGGCGTCGGTCGGACAGCTCGGCTTGCCCAACCTCACGGCCGTGCAGAATGCTCAGGCCGTCGCTGCTCTGACCGCCGGGCCGGATGGCACGGCAGCCGGAACGAGCGATGGCGCGGGCGGCGAGCATGGGCCGAGCGGTCCGAGCAAGCTGGAAATGGCCAAGCAGCTCGGAGCGCTGCAGGCAACTTCGATCGCCAAGGTCGGCGAGATGATCAAGGCGGATCCGGGCGAGGCGGCGGCGATCGTGCGCACCTGGCTGACGGACGCGGCGTAAGGAGTTGGAATGCTGAAGCCGACCGAACACGAACCCGCCAAGCCGAAGGGCAGCGCGCTGACCGTCAGCGCGACGGAAAAGTACCGCGAGCTCGCCGGTGCCGAGCGCGCCGCCGTGCTGCTGTTGGCGCTCGGCGAGGAGCACGGCCAGGAGATCTGGAAGCGGCTCGATGAATTGGAGGTGCGGCAGATCTCGCTCGCCATGTCGCGGCTGGGGCCGGTGACACCGGAGATGCTGGAGAACCTGTTCGTCGACTTCGTCACACGGCTGTCGGCGAAAGGATCGCTCACCGGCAACTACGATACGACCGAGCGCATCCTCGCCTCGTTCCTGCCGCCCGACCGCGTCAATCACATCATGGAGGAGATCCGCGGTCCGGCCGGGCGCAACATGTGGGAGAAGCTCTCCAACGTGCAGGAGAACGTGCTCGCCAACTACCTGAAGAACGAATACCCGCAGACGGTGGCGCTGGTTCTCTCCAAGATCCGGCCCGACCATGCCGGCAAGGTGCTGGCGATCCTGCCCGACGAATTCGCCCTCGAGGTGGTCAACCGCATGCTGCGCATGGAGGCGGTGCAGAAGGAAGTGCTCGACAAGGTCGAGCAGACGCTCCGGATCGAGTTCATGTCGAACCTGTCGCACACCTCGCGGCGCGACGCGCACGAACTGATGGCGGAGATCTTCAATTCGTTCGATCGGCAGACCGAGGCACGCTTCCTGACGGCGCTGGAAGAGGACAACCGCGAGGCAGCGGAACGCATCAAGTCGCTGATGTTCACCTTCGAGGACCTCGGCAAGCTCGATGCGGCGGCGATCCAGACGTTGTTGCGCAGCGTCGAAAAGGACAAGCTGGGTGTAGCGCTGAAGGGCGCGAGCGAAACTGTCAGAAGTTTCTTCTTCGCCAACATGTCGAGCCGCGCATCGAAGATGATGCAGGAGGACATGGAGGCTCTGGGACCGATTCGGCTGAGGGACGTCGACGAGGCGCAGGCTCAGATGGTCAATGTCGCCAAGGACTTGGCCGCACGCGGCGAAATCGTGATCAACAAGGCGAAGAGCGAGGACGAACTCGTCTACTGACGGCGACGATTGGACGGTCAACGGCCGCGGCCCGAAGGGGCGTCAGGCGGCGTGAGAGAGAGACGAAATGGCAGTGCCAGCCCGGTTCAATTTCGATCTGGATTTCCGGCCGCAGCCGTCGAAGGCGGCGGCGAAGGCCGCGAGCCTCGAGGTGCCGGCCGAGCCGCCTGTGCCGGAAGTCCCCAAGATCGAACTCGCCGAGCATCACCGCCTTCTCGCCGAGGCCGAGGCACGGGCGCGAGCGCAAGGCTACGAGGCGGGCAAGGCCGATGGCGAGGTCATGGCGGCTCGGATGCTGGCCGGCGAAGTGACGCGGCTCATCGACCTCGGCCGGGCGATGCAGTCGCGCCAGGACTCCGACAGGCAGGAGACGGAGCGCAAGGCGGTCGATCTCGCGCTGGCGGTCGGACGCAAGCTCGCGCACCGGCTGATCGAGGGCGAGCCCCTGGAAGAGGTCGTGCAGTTGATCAAGGAATGCCTCGGTCCCTTGCGCAAGGCGCCGCATCTCGTCATCCGGCTGGCGGAAGTCGACGCCGAGGCTATCCGCCCGCACATCGATCGTCAGGCGCGCGAGCAGGGTTACGAGGGCCGGCTGATCGTGCTCGGCGAGGCTGACATCCGGCGTGGTGACTGCCGTATCGAGTGGGCCGACGGTGGCATCGTTCGCGACACGAACGAGCTCGACTCGGAGATCGACGCAGCCGTCGAACGCTATCTGGCGACGCGGGGACGGGCCCCGAGCGCACCGCATACCGATCCTGTCCGGCCGAAACCGGCGCAATAGCTCTACAGTTCGAGGGACTGACCCATGGCCGACACTGGATCTGACATGCAGGAGAATGGCCTGTCGCTCGATGAGATGGGCGGAGCGCAGCCGCGCAGCCGACCGCTCGACGATGAGATCTCGCAGGCGCGCACAGCCGCCGATCTCGAAGCGGTGTTCGATGTTCCCGTCAAGGTCGCCGCCGTGCTCGGGCAGGCGAGGATGCAAGTGAGCGACCTATTGAAGATGGCGACCGGCACCGTGCTGGAACTCGACCGCAAGGTCGGCGAAGCGATCGACATCTACGTCAACAACCGCCTGGTGGCCCGCGGCGAAGTCGTCCTCGTCGAGGACCGGCTCGGTGTGACCATGACGGAAATCATCAAGGGCGACCGTTGAGGGACTTGGCATCATGAGGCTTCTAATTGTTGGAACGCTGGGTGGCCAATTCTCGGTCGCCTCCCGAATAGCGATGGACCGCGGCGCACAGGTCGCCCACGCCGATACGATCGACACGGCGATGAAGACGCTCCGATCCGGCAAGGGTGCCGACATCGTCATGATCGACGTGGCGCTTCCCATCGGCGAATTCATCAAGCGGCTGGAAAGCGAGCTCATCCATGTGCCGGTCGTGGCGTGCGGCACGGCCTCGAACGCGCGAGCCGCGGTCGAGGCGATCCGCGCCGGCGCCAAGGAGTACATTCCGCTGCCGCCCGATCCGGAACTGATCGCCGCTGTCCTGGCGGCGGTTGCCGAGGATGGGCGCGAACTGATCGTGCGCGATGAATTGATGGCACGCGTCGTGCGGCTCGCCGATCAGGTGGCGCCGAGCGACGCCTCGATCCTCATCACCGGCGAGAGCGGCACCGGCAAGGAGGTGCTGGCCCGCCATGTGCACCGCAAGTCCAGTCGCGCCGGGGCGCCGTTCATCGCCGTCAACTGCGCCGCGATCCCCGAGCAGCTGCTCGAAAGCGAACTCTTCGGCCATGAGAAGGGCGCCTTCACCGGCGCCGTTGCCCGGCGCATCGGCAAGTTCGAGGAAGCCGACGGCGGCACGCTGCTGTTGGACGAAATCTCCGAGATGGACCTCCGCCTGCAGGCCAAGCTGTTGCGCGCCATCCAGGAGCGCGTCATCGACCGCGTCGGCGGTACGCGGCCGGTGCCGGTCGACATCCGCATTCTCGCCACGTCCAACCGCAACCTCGCCGACGAGGTGAGGAAGGGCACATTTCGCGAGGATCTGCTCTATCGCTTGAACGTCGTCAACCTGAAGATCCCGCCGCTCAGGGACCGGCCGGCCGACATCGCCGCGCTCAGCGACTATTTCGTGGAGAAATATGCCAAGGCCAATGGCGTCAGGGCCAAGCCGCTCAGCCATGAGGCGCGTCGAGACCTGGTGCGGGCTCGTTGGCCCGGCAACGTACGCGAACTGGAGAACACACTGCATCGCGCGGTGCTGCTCTCGACCGGCGACGAGATCGGCGCCGACGCCATCCGCTCGCCCGACGGAGAACCGATCGACGAGGCGACACTTTCGCCGGTCGACCGCTCGGTCCGGCAGCTTGCGATGACGGCGGAGGTGATGACACGAGCGCTCGTCGGCCGAACGGTGGCCGATGTGGAGCGCGACCTCATTCTATCGACGCTCGATCACTGTCTCGGCAACCGCACCCACGCGGCCAACATCCTCGGCATCTCCATCCGCACGCTGCGGAACAAGCTCAAGGAATATTCCGACGACGGCATTGCGGTGCCGCCGCCGGGGGAGGCGCGCGCCGACGTGGCGTGAGCCGCCGATTGCAATGGGCCGCGGGCGGATTGCTCCGGCAATGCCAGAGCCGGGAGGGATGCAGGCGGCGTCAGCCGGTGGCGTCGCCTGTGCCGTCAAGGGCGGCAATCCGCGCTTCCAATGCGGCGATGACGTCGGCCTGATCCGCCAGCTTGGCGCGCAGCTGCTGGATGATCTGCATGTCTTCGGGGAAGGTCTCGTGGTTGCCGATCTCGCTGCTGCCGAAGCGGCGGATATTCGTCGCCGGGAAGAGCTCGGATAGCAACTGTCCGGGCAGGGGCCCGGTTCCCTTCTGGAAGACGGCGACGAAATCGTTCCAACCGTCGTCCCCGTGGCGGGTGACGAAGGATTCGATCAAGCGGATGTCGTGACCGCTGTGCCGACCCCATTGCTCGAGGCCCTCGCCGGCGTCGGGGTAGAACCGCCAGAGATCGAGCGGATAGCGGTGAAAGGCCCCGTTCGACGGGGCGTTGATGTAGATGAAGCCGCCCGGCTTGGTGATCCGGCACAATTCGAGGAAGGTCATCCAGAAGAAGGGATCGTGTTCCAGGGCGGATGTCGTCACGGCGGCGTCGGCAATATCGTTCCGCAGTGGCAGCGGCTGTCCAGGTTCGACGACGAGGTCGACACCGTCACCGGGCTGGGCGTCCAGGCCTACGTAGATGGCCTCTTCGTGCGCCGAATGGCGGATGGTGCCATTGACGTTGCAGGACCCGAGTTCGACGATCAGTGCGCCAGGGACATCCACATATTGTTTTAGGAACTGGCTGCCTATCGCAAACGCGGTATCGTGCATGCTGATTGTCCCTTTGGTCGCCGGGGCCAGACAACGAGATCTGACATCGACGATTCATGCCCGAGGCCTGATGCGCTTGTTCGCAAAACTATCGTGCGCTGGCAAAACTATCGTGCGCTGATGGAGCGAACCTGACTGTCGAGCCCGTCTTGTGGCCTCTGCTGGCCCGAAGGTCAAATTCCCGCTTCCACAACCGCCAAATCGCTGCCGGCGTCCCATCGTGCCCGGTCGCCCACTTTGGACGAGCCGTTCGGGCTGGCCGGCGCGGGGAAGCCGGATCAGGCGTCGGACCTGCCCAGCGGGTTGGAAATCGACGCGCACTCGCCTGTCCTGCCGACGGCGTCATGCCCGATCTGTTCACGTCAGGACACCCTGCGGTGCGACACGGATTGCTCGCAATACTGGCGCAGGCCGGGCGATCCGGACAATCTGTCGGTTGCGGCGCCTGCCGGGCGCGGTGCCGTCGAATAGGGTAACTACCGATATGATTAGGATGACTATTCAAGCCTGGAGAAGCCTTTCTTAAACATGTTGCGGTATCCGGT
>JARLIT010000280.1 GCA_031291575.1 Ancalomicrobiaceae bacterium | reverse complement strand
GGATCCGGAATGACCGACGGCACACATGCACAACCGGGTTTCTTCAGTCGCCGCTTCGTCAGGGCGCTGGAGCCCTGGCTCTATGCGTCGCCGGCGGTGCTGCTGATCGTCGCCGTGCTCCTCGTGCCGCTCCTCGTCGGCATCTCCTACGCGTTCCGCGACATCCAACTGCTCGATCCGATGAGCGGCGACTTCATCGGCTTCGAGCACTTCGGCACCGTGTGGAACGACGCCAATTTCTGGAATGCCCTGTCCAACACCATCCTGTGGACGGTCATCTCGGTAGCGCTGCAATTCGTCTTCGGGCTGATCCTCGCGCTTCTATTGAACCGCCCGTTTGCTGGTCGCGGCCTCGTCCAGGCGCTCGTCTTCCTGCCCTGGGCGGTGCCGACCTTCCTCTCCGGCCTCAACTGGGCTTGGCTGTTCAATCCCGTAGTCGGCCCGGTTCCACACTGGCTGGCGGCCATCGGCGTGATGTCGACACCGTCGAACATTCTCTCGGACCCGGCCCATGCCATGTGGGGCCCGATCGTCGCCATCGTCTGGTGGGGCATTCCGTTTTTCGCCATCACGCTGTTGGCGGCGCTGCAGTCGATCCCGAAGGACGTCTACGAGGCTGCCGCGATCGACGGCGCCGGGCCGATGACGCGCTTCTGGTCAATCACCGTGCCCTATCTGGCCCCGACCATGATCATCACGGTGATGCTGCGCGCGGTGTGGATCGCCAACGCCGCCGATCTGATCGTGGTGATGACCCGCGGCGGCCCGGCGGATTCGACCCAGATCCTCGCCAGCTACATCTTTACCCAGGCCTTCCAGGTGCTCGACTTCGGCTATGCCTCGGCCATCGCCGTCGTGCTGTTGGTGCTCTTGTTGATCTATTCCGCCGCGCTGATCCTGTTCCGGCACTTCGTCCTGAAAATGAGATGAGAGACGCGATGTTCGGTTCGAAGACCCGCCGCCGATTGCTGTCGATCGCCCATTACGTGGCCATCGCCGCATATGTCGTTGCGGCGCTTTTCCCGTTGTTCTGGCTCTTGAAGGTGTCGGTTACGCCCAATTCGCTCCTCTATTCCGAAGGGGTGCGGCTGTGGCCGTCATCGATCACCTGGGATCACTATAACTCGGTCATCCACCACACCGATTTTCCGCTGTTCTTCGTCAACTCGACGATCGTTTCGGGCGTAACCGCAGCGCTGACGACGCTGTTTGCCGCCGGCGCCGGCTATGCCTTCTCGCGCTTCGTGTTTCGTGGAAAAGTCTGGCTCGTCGGCCTAATGCTGGTGACGCAGATGTTCCCCCTGGTGATGGTGATTGCGCCGATCTTCAAGCTGTTCGCGCCGCTTGGCCTGACCAACAGCCTGACCGGCCTCATCGTCATCTATACGGCCTACAACATCCCGTTCGCCGCCTTCCTGATGCAGTCGTTCTTCGACGGCATTCCGCGCGAGTTGGAGGAGGCCGCGATGATCGACGGCGCCACCCGGCTTGGCGCCGTCCGCCAGATCGTCTTGCCGCTGACGTTGCCGGGCATCGCCGCGACCTTGGGCTTCACCTTCACTGCGGCCTGGAGCGAACTCCTGTTCGCGCTGATGCTCAACTCGAAACAGGAAGCCACGACCTTTCCGGTCGGCCTCCTCACCTTCGTGTCCAAATTCTCCGTCGACTTCGGACAGATGATGGCAGCCGGCGTGCTCGCTCTTCTTCCGGTCTGCGTGTTCTTCTTCCTCATTCAGCGTCACCTCGTCACCGGGCTGACCGCCGGCGCCGTGAAAGGCTGAAAGGATCGCCATGACAGCCATCACCATCGAAGGTGTCACCAAGAATTTCGGCCCGGTGCACGTGCTGAAAGGCATCGATCTCGCCATCGAGCCGGGGGAATTCGTCGTACTGATCGGCCCGTCCGGCTGTGGCAAGTCGACGCTGCTGCGCATGATCGCCGGGCTCGATGATCTCACCGCCGGAAATATCTACATCGGCGGCCGGCGGGTGAACGATCTGGCGCCGAAGGATCGCGACATCGCCATGGTGTTCCAGTCGTACGCGCTCTATCCGCATATGACGGTCAAGGACAACATGAGCTTCAGCCTCAAGCTGAAACGGACGCCGAGCGAGGCGATCGGCCGGGCGGTCGGCAATGCCGCCAATCTTCTCGGTCTCAATGCGCTGATCGGACGCAAGCCGCGCGAACTGTCCGGCGGGCAGCGCCAGCGCGTTGCCATGGGGCGGGCAATCGTCCGAAAGCCCAAGGCCTTCCTGTTCGACGAGCCGCTGTCCAACCTCGATGCTCGCCTGCGCGAACAAATGCGCTTTGAGATCCGCAAGCTGCATCGCGATCTCGGCGCCACCTCGGTCTACGTCACGCACGATCAGATCGAGGCGATGACCATGGCCGATCGCATCGTCGCCATGAACGGCGGCATCGTGCAGCAGGTGGGCTCGCCGCTCGATCTCTACGACAACCCGGCCAATCTGTTCGTCGCCGGCTTCATCGGCGCCCCGGCGATGAATGTGCTCGCGGCCGACTGCGCCCAGTCGGGCGCGGGAACCGAACTGAGGATCGGCGCATCGAAGCTGGTGACGGTCGATCGCACCCTCGATGTTGCTCGGGTTTCGCTCGGCATCCGGCCGGAGCGGGTGCGGCTCGCCTCGGCCGATGACGGCGTGCCGGCCGAAGTCGTGCTGGTCGAGCCGACGGGGCTGGCGACCGTCGCCCATGTTACTGTCGGCGGGCAATTGCTGAACCTGTTCACCACGGAGCGGCCGCGCATCACCGCTGGCGAGACGGTTTACATCCGGGTCGCGCCGGAGGACGTCCGCCTGTTCGATCCGGAGACCGGAGCCCGCATATAGCCGGCGCTATCGCACGGCGGCTCAACAGCCCGCTGTTGGCTGCGCCCAGCCGGGCGCGCCGATGTCATCCTTCCCACAGTCCATTGAAGTCGGGGCCGCGGGCGAGGTCGGCGACGCGCGACCAGATCGCCGCCGGTTCGGAAAGCGGCGTCGAAGCGATGTCGGCGGAGATCCGCGCCGGATTGCCAGAGAGAATGACGATGCGGTCGGCGAGCCGTACCGCTTCAACCGGATCATGGGTGACGAACAGGACGGAGACGCCGAGGTCGTCGACGAGGCCGCGCAACAGCGCCTGCAGCGACCGCCGCCGTGCCGGGTCGAGATCGGCGAAAGGTTCGTCGAGGAGAACGAGGTCGGGTTTGACGACGAAGGCCCGCGCGATCGCCACCCGCGACTGCATGCCGCCGGACAGTTCGGCCGGGCGCTTGGCGAGATCTTCGGGACCGAGCCCCAGCCGGATGAGCCAGCGCCGTGCCGCTTCGCGCGCCTCACGACGCCTCAGTCCCAAAGCGGCGAGCGGCAGCGCGGCATTGTCGAGCGCACTCTCCCAGGGGAGGAGATGTGGCGCCTGGAACACCATGGCGGCGCGTTCGCCGTTGGTACCGATGCGCCCGGCGCTCGGTTTCAGGAGCCCGGCCGCCAGCCTGAGCACCGTCGTTTTGCCGGCCCCCGACGGACCGAGCAGCACGACGAGTTCGCCGCGCGACACGGTGAGGTCGAGACCTGTAAGGATCGGCCTGTCGCCGATGGTGTAGGAAACGGCATCGAAAGTCAGCATCAGCGCGCCTCCCGGTCGATTCCGGTCGCATCCGCTGCCCGTCGGTCCGTGTCGCTGCCACCTTCCCGATGCCGGGTGATCCACCGCCTGAGCGGTCCGAGCGCGACGCTGTCGGCGATGAGCAGGAAGACGACGACGAGGACGATCCAGGCCATCGCTTCGGCGAGGTCGAGATGGGCTCGCGCGGTGGCGAAGGCGCCGCCGACGCCGGAGCCGTCGCCGAGCACTTCGGCGGTCAGCGCCACCTTCCACGACATGGCGAACGCGGTCGAAAGCGCCGGGGCGATGAAGACGGCGAGTTCGGGCAACAACAACCGGAAGAAGCGCGTGTGCGGCGGCAGGCGAAACACGACCGCCATGTCGATGAGGCCGGGATCGCGAGCCCGCGTGCCCTGCAGCGTCGCGGCGAACACGATCGGGAACACCGTGATCGTCACCGTGAATAAGGGCGCCAACAGTCCCGTGCCAAACCACAGGAACGCCAGCACGATCCAGGCGACCGGCGGAACGCCGAGGATGGCGGTGATCGGTGCCGACAGAAGCCCACCGACCGGACGCGCGGTGCCACCGGCGAGACCCAACAGAAAGCCGATCGCCGCGCCCAGCGCCGCCCCACCGACGGCATGGATGAGCGTGACGCCGAGCGCGCCGAAAGCCGTACCCTCGACGAACAGCCGCACCAGTGCCATGGCCGTGTCGACGAGCGACGGCAGGATGAACGGGCCGGAGCGGGCATGGATCAGCGCCCAGCCCGCGGCCAAGAGGCCGAGGCCGAGCGCCGGCCAGAGCGTATCGACGACAGAGCGGCTTCGACCCGTCACATCAGAGGTCCAGATAGAATTCGTCGGGCGGCAATTTGCCGCCAATGGCGGCCGGATCAAGCGCGAGGAGTTCGGAATAGAAGCCGATCAGCTCGTCCTTGGCGGCCTTCGCCGAGATAACGTCAATGCGCAGATGCGGGAAGGCCTTTTCGAACACCGGCGCGCGCATCTGCATGGTGCGTTCGGCCAGTTTGGCGGCGGCCCCCGGATCGGCGACGACGCGGTCGCGCGCGGGGATCAGACCGGCCTTCAGGGCGGCGAGCACTTCCGGGCTGTCGTCGATGAGGCTCTGGTGGATGGCGATGCCGGCCATGGGGATGCGCGCCTTGCCCTTGTGGCGGCCCCAGACCTCGTTGAGGTCGAAGGCGCGTCGCAGCGTCCGCCCTTGCATCCCCGCCATCATGATCGCCGAGGTCGCCGGCGGCTCGGACAGGATCGCCGTCTGGGCTTGGCCGGCGGCGAGAAGTTGCGCGGCCTCCATCGGCGTCTGCACGTAGGTCATCGCCATGTTCTTGTCCGGGTTCAACCCCTCCATCTTGGCGAGCGCCCGGAAGATGAGATCGGGCATGTCATTCTTGAAGAAGCCCAGCACCGGCTTGCCGGCCAGATCGGCAAACGAGCGGATCGTCTCGTCGGCGGTGACGATCGACAGATGGCCGAGGCCGAGCAGGCAGAGAAACCGGATCGGCATGCCACGGGCGGCGAGATTGGCCGGCACGTGGCACGGCGTGGTGAACAGCCGCGACCGCCCCGAGACGATGCCGGCCCTGAGATCGTCCGTTGTCCGCCATAGCCGATAGGTGGCGCCCGGTGCCGCGACGGCGAGGCCGCCGGCCTCGATCAGGTCGGCCAGCACCACCGAAGACCCATTTGGGGCAAGCAGGATCTCCATCCCGGCGACAGGCGCGGCCACCGCCGCCGACGTCATGGCTGGGATCGTCAGCACCGGCAGGGCGGCTGAGGCGGCGAGAAAGGCACGGCGATCAATCGATCGGGTCATCGGAGGCTCCTGACGGGAAGGAGGGGACTGACGGGGAATCGGGGGCAGGGGAGGGAGTTTGACAATTCAGTCCAGCTGCTGGTGGCAGTTGCGACCGACCCCTGCGGCAATGCGGTGGCGGTCTCCACGCCAAGCGTTATGAATATAGATTACATACCGCCTCCAGACGCAACGAGCGGGTCAATCCGGAGGAGGCCGAATGCCGTGATCGCGAAACAGCGGGGAGAGCGCCCGTTCCGCCGTTCAACTTAAGTCACCCGCCGGAACCGCCGTCGCTTGCTTCCCAGCGCAGCCGACCGCGCTATATCTTCACCCTGTCCGATGGGGCGCGTGCGACGTGCCCCGAACCGTGCCGTGCCGTGGAGATCGCCTTGCCTCAGAACCCGCTCCTTCGCATGCTCGTTTGGAACTGGCTGGCCGGCGCCGCTGCGGCGGTGACGCTGCTCGTCGGCCTTCTCGCCACTGACGCCATGCATCTGCGCGAGCTCATCCTCGCCTCCGACAGTCCGGGCGTACCGATTGCCATGCTGCTGATCGGATTCCTCGTCACCTTCTGCTCGGTCGCCATGGGCAGCGCGATCATGGGGCTCGGCCAGGACGATGGCGATCCCGACGGCGGGCACCGCGAAGGCGTGGAGCCGCAAGCCGGCGAGGCGTGGGAGCCGCGTCCAACCCGCTGACGGGCGCATCCGCCACACGCTGCGTCAGTGCGTGATGACGAGATACTTCATCTTGAGCGACAGCTGGCCGAGATCGGCGCTGCCCGACAGTTGGCCGAGGAAATCGGCAATCGACAGCGTGCGGCGCGTCCGGAACAGCTCGAGGTCGCTCGCCGTAGCGACAGCGACGACCAGCTGCGGTTTGTCGCCGCCGCTGGTCCGGCGCGCCACCGACACCCGGATCGGCGCCCTGCCGCTCCCTGCCTCGGCGACCGCGATGGGGCGGACCGAGCCGTCATCCTCCACCAGCACCACGCCGAGACGGCGTCCGGCCTCAGTGGTGGCAAGGCCGGTCAGAACGGATTTCTCTGCGAGTTTCTCCGTGTCGAGAGTCAGATCCGCCTGCCCGGACCGGCCGGTCTTCGCCATGTAGTCGAGGATGGCGCAATGCGCCGGCATGACGAGGTGCAGATTGATGTCGACCGGAAACCCGAAGGTCCGTTGGAAATCGCCGTCGAGGACCTCGAACGGTCGGACCGAACTGCCGTAGGCGTCCGCTGTGGCCGCGCCGATGTCGGTGCGCTTCGGCTCCAGATAGATGCAATTGCCGCGCGCGTACTGCGTGAGATAGCGCTGGACGTCGACAGGCGTCGGCTGCGCGAACTTGAGGTTGGCGTACGCGTCGTTGCCCACCACTTCGCCCTTGCGCTCGTCCGGCTTCGGCGAAACCGGCACGGGGGACGTCGGCGCGGCCTGCGACGTTTCCACCGCAGCTGCGGGCGGTTGCGAGATGGCGAGCGCAGGCGCCGAAGGAGTCGCCGCGGGCGGGAGTGAAACCGTCTGGCCATCCACCGGTAGCGGAGGCACTGGGCCGACCGGCGGCGGTATCGGCACACTTCCAGACGGCAGTTTCGGCGGTTCGCTTGCAGGTTCCTCCTGTGCGGGAACGGGAGCCGCCCCGGTCGGCTGGCGCGTCGCAACGGGATCTGCGAGCGTCGCTGCAGGTGGCTGCTGCTGCGTAGCGATGACCGCTGGTGACGGGTCCTGGGCGGCGATGACCGGCGGGGGCGGTTTTGCCGGCGATTCGGACGGCTGCAGCCCAGTGACGGGTGGCACGACGGGCGGTGCGGCAATCGGCGGGCTGGATGGCCGCTTGGCTTCCGCCGCCGGGGCCAGATCGACCACCGGTGTAGGGCCCTTGACTATTGTGGGAAGCGGCCCTGGTTGGGCCAGCATCCACCACACCCCGCCAGCGGCAGCGGCGAAGGTTGCGACCGCCAGTGCCACGATCGGCAGCAGCCAGGACCGCGGTGTGCCCACCGTACCGGCAGGACTGCCGGCGTTGGTTGCTGGGGGCGGTCCAGCCGGCGGTTGCCGGCCTGCCGGGATCGCCGGATGCTGAGTCGCTCGGGTGGTCTCGCCGCCGGACACCGCGTGCGGCCGCGGGCTCCACACCGTCTCCCCAGGATGGCGGGTCCCGACGTGGGTCCCCTTCGGATCACTGCGCAATTCGGCCAGAACTTCGTACAGCGACGCTGGCCGGTCGTCCGGATCCGGCGCCAGCATCCGGCTGAGAATCGGCTGCAGGCGCGCATCGACATCGGACAGATCCGGCACCCTCTGGCGCTTCTGGACGACTTCGAGCGCCGATCCAACCATGTCGCGCCTTCGCGCCGTATTGGCTTCGGCGAGCACCAGACCGAGACTGTAGATGTCGGAGCTGGCACCGATATCGCCGCCATATGCGCCAATCTGCTCAGGCGAAGCATAGGAATACTTGCCGGCGAAACCTTGACCGATGACCGTGTTCAGCGATCCGCCGACATTGCGGGCGATGCCGAAATCGATGATCTTCGCCTTGGCGGGGTCGTCGGCGAGCAGGATGATGTTATCGGGCGAAATGTCGCGGTGGAAGATGCCGTGATCATGCGCCACAGCGAGGCCGGAGCCGACTCGCTCCGCCAGCAGCCACGTCTCATGGAAGGTGAGGGGCCGTTCTGCCAGGATGGCTTTCAGCGATCGGCCGTCGACGTATTCCATCACCAGATAAGGACGCCCGATAGTCGGATCGAGCGCGAACATGTAATAGCGGACGATCGCCTCATGATATAATGTATTGAGTGCCGCCGCCTCCTTGCGAAACATGGCCATCGCCAGATCGGCGTCGGCAAAATCAAGACGAACAACTTTGATCGCAACACGATCGTGGGTCTGAATGTTGTGGCCGCGGTAGACTTCGCCCATGCCGCCGATGGCAATCTTCTCGTCGATCTCCCATACCTCGTTGAGGCGAGAGCCCGGCACCAGCGTGCCACCGACCGTCAATTGCGGGCCATTCAGCATATGTTCAAAGACCGCTATCGATAATAACCTCGATGAATATCTTACCAGCCCGACACGGAGCCACACGGCGGCTTCGCTCTTCGGCTGAATCTGGTATTATGCTGACACAATCGTCGCTTTCAGGCTACCCTTTGACTGATCGTCGACCGCGCAGACAACTCCCAGCTCGTCAATTTGCGCGCGCCAGAGGGGGATACCATGGCTGTTCACGGCATACGAGTTCAAGCGCACCGCTACGCCCATCATCTTTCAGCGCTGGCGATGACCGCGGTGCTCGGCTTTGGTGCGCCAATCGCGCCTGCTTCGGCCGACGACAGCGGGATCCTCGGTGGCATCATCGGTGGAGTCATCGGCGGCGCTATCGTCTCCGGGATCGCCAATCAGAACAAGGCTCAGCAACCAGCAGGTACGCAGCGCGAAGCAACGCCGGCGCGCCGGCAACGTGAGCACCCGGTTGCGCCACGCGAAGCTGAGACGACCCGCGTGCACCCGGGCAAGACACACAAGCCTGAAGTGGTCGAGGAGGCGGGCCCCTACCTGCAGGACCAGATCGATCTCGCCGCGCTCGGCTTCTACCACGGTGGCAACGACGGCAAGAACTCGTCTTCCTATTCCAATGCGGTCGTCGACTACAAACTGTCGAAGGGCCTCGCTGCCGCGCCTGTACTGACCGACACGGAGCGGGGACTGCTGCACGCCGAAGCGACGCAGAAGACCGTTCTCGGCAAGATCGGCGACCCCAACCAAGACCCGTCATCGGTGGAGAAGCCTGACGAACGCGCCCAGATCGCACTGCGAGAGCTGTCGTTCTACGACGGCCAGATCGATGGCAAGCGCAAGAACAAGGCCTATATCGCCGCCGTCTCACGCTGGCAGGCGAGCATCGGCAAACAGGGCACGGGAACCCTCTCCGTCGACCAGACGAAGCAGCTGATGACCACGGTCGTCACACAGGTTCAGACCCGCATCACCGGCATCAACCAGCAATTCGCCTCGATGGCGCCGGTCCGCGCCGTACCACAGCCCGCGCAGGCAGCCACGCAACCGTCGGGGCAGCCAGAGGCACAGCCCGCGCAACAGCCGGCCCCGCAGATCGCCGCAGCGCCGGTGACCCAGCGGCCCGCCACCACTCCGAGCGTTCCCCAGGTCGTTGCGGTCGCCGCCGCGCCGCAGGCCCCGACCGCACCAGCTCCGGCCTTGCAGGCCCCAGCTGCACCAGCCCCCACCACGCAGGTCGTGATCCTGCCGGGGCAGCAGAAGCCCGCCGATACGCAGCAGCAGACCTTTGCGGCCATCGAAGCAATCGATCCCCAGGCGCCGGTGACCCGGCAGTGGGATGTCGCCGTGGTGATCGGCAACCAAGCCTACCAGAACGGCATTCCGGAGGTCAGCTACGGAGTGCGTGACGCCGAGGCGATGCGTGCGACACTGATCAACCGGCTCGGCTTCAGTCCGGACAACGTCATCCTTGTCGAGAACGCGACGCAGGGCGACATGGCCACCGTGTTCGGCAATCGCGAGTCCTTCAAGGGCAAGATCTGGAAGTACATCGACCCGGATGGGCGCTCCAAGGTGTTCGTGTTCTACTCCGGCCACGGCATGCCGGACATCCAGAGCCGTTCGCCGTTCATCTTGCCGGTCGACGCCAATCCGGCGACCGTGACGATCAACGGATACCCGCTCGAACTCGTCTATGCCAACCTCGAAAAGCTCAACATCCAGAGGGGCTACGTGTTCCTCGACGCCTGCTTCTCCGGCGGCTCCAACAACAAGATGCTGATCCAGTCGGCCTCGCCGGTGTTCGTCTCGGCCAACGTCGACACCGGCACGAAGTCCAACAAGCTGACGATCATGGCCGCCTCCGACGGCGACCAGCTGGCCAGCTGGGACGACAGGGAAGGCCATGGCCTGTTCACGGAGTACGTGTTGAAGGCGCTGTCTCCGACATCGACCCTGTCCACCGACGGCCAGCTCACCGCTGCCAAGCTGCATGAATACGTGCTCGAGAACGTCCGTCGCCAGGCGCGCCGCATCTACGGTCGCGACCAAACGCCGGTGCTGATCGGCGACAGCACCGCCGAAATCTATCGGAAGCAATAAAGGATGCTGGCTGGCCGCGCCGGGCGCGTTCAGCCGTCGGCCTCAGCTGCGCGTGTGGGCGATTTCCAGCTGCGGCAACCCGATGGGGGTGATGCCCAAGTCCCGGGCCATCCGGCCGAAAGCTTCCGTCTCAATCAGATCATGATACGGCCTGTCGGGAAACGTCAGGCCAGCGCGATGCACATTGGCATCGACCAGCAGCATGGTGCCGCCGACGCCCTCGAGCGGCACACGCTTCAGGTAGCGCAGATCGTGCAGATGTCTGCGCGCCCAGAAGTCGGCTGGCGGCTGGAACAGACCGCCGGTGATGTGGCGGTAATAGTCGGCGCGCGACGATTCGTAGACCGTGACGAAGGTGTTGAGATCGAAGCTCGAGCGGCCGTTCTCGACCACGCAGTTCGGCGTGACGATCTTCTCGCCTTCGGCCAGGAGCCGGCGCAGGACGTCGGGCGGGTAGGCGGCGAGGTCCGCGTCGATCCACAGGAACCAGTCGGCGGCCGTCGCCAGCCCGCTTGCCAGCAGTTCATTGCGCGCCCGGGCAATTCCGGCCCGCCGCCGGTACTGATACTTCGGCAGCCAGCGCCGCTTGCGCTCGAACCGCGGGGCATTCGCCTGGATCGCCACCGACCGGATTTCGGCGAAGCGATCGGCATGGGCTGAGCAGAAGGCGTCGATCAGGTCGCCGCTCCTGTCCGAACTGTCGCCGTGACCGAACAGGATGGCGAGCCTGTCGGTGGGGTAATCGAGGCCGAGCAAAAGTTCGAAGCTGCGCGCCAACTGCCGTTCGGCGTTGCGGACAGGCATCAGCACAGTGACGAAGGGCGCGCGCGTATCGGCGACCGGCAATGCGAGCCGTTCGACGTCGATTGCGGCACGGGCAGCAGGCATCGTCAGCTGCTGGGCCCCGAACGCCGTATGCCGCAGCTGGCGCAGCCGGGCTTGCTTGCGGCGCCACCAGCCGGTCTTCTTCACGACATACCAGCTTCCCTGCCAAAGATGCTCCGACAGCGTCAAATGCCCGTAATCGCCCGAGCGCGGCGCCGTCGACCTGTCGCCGTGCACTGTCAGCGGCGCGAACAGATGGCAGGAGTTGAGCGAGATCTGCGACCGGTTCGGCCACTGGTCGAAGGCTGCCGTCAGAATCAGCGGCCCGGTCGTATCGAGCACGTCGAAATGGCGGCGATCCAGCATCAGCCGGCACTTGCCGATGACATCGTCCCAGAACGGATGCCCGGCCGGACTCGCCATCGTGCCGTTGAAGACGAGATGCGCCAGGCCGCGCGCCGTCGCTGGCTCGGCATGTTCATCCGGCTCCAGACAGAGGACGACGCGGGCATCGCCGCAGAGCGGCTCCAGCGAGCCGACGCAGCGCGTATCGATGTCGGCATAGACGCCGCCGTAGGCGCGCAGCAGACAATAGCGCGCCAGATCGGCCCGTTGCACCGGCTTGTCATAGCTGCGATAGAGATCGAGGCAGTCGCGGCATTCGGTCTCGAAGAACCGGTCCAGGTCCTCGTCGGTCCAGAACCGATAGGTCCAGTCGGGGTTCAGGCGCGGCCAACTATCAGGGTCGCCTCGAACCGTCTCGAAGTTGCGATCTCGCCAAGTCTGGTGAATGATCCTGGGAATCCCACCGGCTTGTGCAGCTAATGACATACGTTCAACTCACGCTTGTAGGGGGCAGTCGTGTCGACGCTGGCGCGGAACTCCGAAATGCAGCCAATTTCACAAACATCGCACCCAACCTGAAATGTCAACGGTTGGAAGTCATTGGCTCCTACGCGCGCGTTCCCGGCCAGCCGGCGCGCCGACCGACGGTCGCCTATGTCGCTCCGGCCGAAATCGATGCCACGATAGCTGCTGTTGCGGAATTGCGCCCATCGGTTGTGCTGATTGAAGGCATCGCGGTGTTGGCCGTCGCCGAGGCGTTGCGGCGCACCATGCCCGCGGTCAAGCTGATCGTCGATTTCCACAACATCGAGAGTGCGCTCTATCGCGACATACGGTGCCGCCGCTGGCCGTGGTGGTTGCGGTCGCTCGGCTTTGTGCTGGTTGCCAGGGCCGTGCTCCAGGCGCAGCAGGATGATGCCCGCGCCATCGCGCTGGCCGATCAGATTTGGACATGCTCGGCCGAGGATGCAGCTGCAGCCCGTGCGATGGGAGCAGGCTCGGTCGTCGTGGTGCCCAATCCGATCCCGGCCTGGTGCGCCTCGGTCGATTCGGGGCGACATGAGCGCGGCTCCGACATCCTGTTCGTCGGCCAGCTTGGTTACGCGCCGAACAAGGGGGCCGTGCGCATGCTGGTGACGGCGATCATGCCGCGGCTGAAGGCGAGCCATCCCGAGCTGCAGTTGCATGTCTGCGGACGCGAACCGAACGCGCGGCTGCGCAAGCTCGTCACCTCGGCCGGCCATCGGCTGACTGCGAACCCCGTGGACGTCGCCCCGGCCTATGCACAGGCGCTCGCCGCCGTGATCCCGCTGGCCTCCGGCGGCGGCACGCGCATCAAGGTGATCGAAGCGCTCGCCGTCGGCTGTCCGGTCATAGCCACGGGCAAGGCGGTCGAAGGCTTGGGGCTGGAGCCAGGTGTGCATTACCTCGCCGCCGAACGGCCGGACGACTTCGCCCGGGCGATCGGCAAACTGGCTGAAGACGACGCACTCGGGCAGCGGCTCGGCGAGAACGGGCGCGTTCTGGTGCAGCGCCGATTCGGAGCCGAGGCGCGACAGGCGGCGATCGGCGAAGCACTGGCGCGGCTCGAGCCGTTGCCGCCGTGTCCGTGGCCCTGACCGGCGGACACCTGAAATAGCCGAGCCGGCCGCAGCGCCCCGAAGAGCACCGCGACCGGCTCGTGGCTCGGCCATCGATATCCGTTCCGCGCCCGTGCGGGCGACCGGGCCTCAGGCCCGGCCGTCAGTTCCCGTCACTGCGCGGCGGCGCGAAAGGGGGGCGCCAGACGCTTGTATTCCGGCGTCCACATCTTCTGCTGCACGCGACGGACGATCTCGGCGTCGGACATCGGCGCCGTCAGTCCTTCCGCGCGTGCCTGCTTGGCAACCGCCACGGCGATGGTGCTGGAGACCTCGCGCATGCGGTCGAGGGTCGGCAACAGCCGGCCGTCCGCAGCCGTCCTGGCGGGCGACAGTTCGGCAAGCGCGCGGGCGGCTGCCAGGAACATACCGTCGGTGACGCGACGGGCCTGGACTGCCAGCGTGCCGAGACCGACGCCGGGGAAGATGTAGGAGTTGTTGGTCTGGGCAAAATGATAGGTCTTGCCCTTGTACTCGATTGGCACGAACGGGCTGCCGGTGCCGATCACGGCGCGGCCGTCGGTCCACTTGATGACGTCGGCCGGCTGCGCCTCGACGCAGGAGGTCGGATTCGACAGCGGGAACACGATCGGCCGCTGCGCGTGCTTGGCCATCTCGCTGATGATCTCTTCGGTGAACATGCCCGCCTGACCGGCCACGCCGATGAGGACCGTCGGCTTGGCGTTCTTGATCACGTCGAAGAGGAAGGCCTTGCCGGCTTCCGCCAGCTCCCAGCCGGCGAGGAGGCCGGAATCCTGGCGATAGCCGAGCTGGAACGTGTCGAGCTTCGGGGTCTTTTCCGTGACCAGGCCGTAGCGGCCGACGATGAAGAAGCGCTTGCGGGCTTCCTCTTCCGTGAGGCCGGCTTCCTGCATGGCGACGCGGATGAGGTCCGCGATGCCGACGCCGGCCGAGCCGCCGCCGAGGATGGCGATGCGCTGTTCGGTGAGCGGCACGCCAGTGATGTTGATGGCGGCGAGAAGCGTGCCCGTGGCCACCGACGCCGTGCCCTGGATGTCGTCGTTGAAGGTGCACAGCCGGTCGCGGTACTTATCCAACAGCCGGTTGGCATTGTTCTTGTGGAAGTCTTCCCACTGCAGCAGCACGTTCGGCCAGCGCTTGTTGACCGCGACGACGAAGGCTTCAATGAAGTCGTCGTATTCCGGACCGCGTACGCGCTCGTGCCGCCAGCCGAAATACATCGGGTCGTTGAGGCGCTCGAGGTTGTCGGTACCGACGTCGAGCGTGATCGGCAGAGTGGCCGACGGATCGATGCCGCCGCAACCGGTGTAGATCGCGAGCTTGCCGACCGGGATGCCCATGCCGCCGACGCCCTGGTCGCCGAGGCCGAGAATGCGCTCGCCGTCGGTGACGACGATGCACTCGATATTGTCGAAGCGCGGATTGGCGAAGATCTGGTCGAGCCGATCCTTCAGATGGATCGACAGATAGAGCCCACGCGGGCGCTGATAGATGTGGCTGTAGCGCTGGCAGCCGAGGCCGACGGTCGGGGTATAGATGATCGGCAGCAGCTCTTCGAGGTGATTGATGATGAGCGCGAAATACAGCGTCTCATTGGTGTCCTGCAGCTCGCGCAGATAGACATAGCGATCGAGATCGGTCGCCAGCGCGCGCACGCATTCCAGCCGGCGCTCGACCTGTTCGGCCAGCGTCTCGACGTGATCCGGCAGCAGCCCATGCAGATTGTAGGCGTCGCGCTCTTCGATCGTGAAGGCAGTCCCGCGGTTGAGCAGCGGATTGGACAACAGATGGTTGGTGTCGCCGCAGCAGGCTTCGGGCAGGGCGTCATAGCTGGAGCGTTTCGAATCTTCGCTCATTTGGTATCTCCGTGCTGTCGATTGCGGGAGCCGGAGCCGGTCGGGAGGACGTGGTCTCCCCCGGCTTGCGGCCAAGTCTGGTAAAGTTCGTACATGAGACCGTCGATGCCGCCGCGAGAAACGGCGCGGCCCGGGGCCTGGGGAACGTCGGAATCCGCGTCATGCCGAGGCTCGGCGCGGCCCGGACGGGCGTCGCGCGCGATCGTCGCCGGAACACCGTCGGCCTGCGCCGACGCTGGCGCGAAATAGGCCGCAACCATCCACTCGGGCAGGTCGGCGTGGCGGTCGGAGGCGGGAAGCGAGGCGACTTGGTGCTTCGGCATGTTGCGTGTCTCCGGGTTCGGCTCGTTCGGTGTTGGCGCGGCGGTCAGGCGACGGCATCTGGTCGTCCTCTCCGTCGCCTCAGTCCTGCCACGAGGTCTCGCGTAGGTCTTTGATCTATCCGACGTTTGGGCGGGGCGCGCCGCAATTTCAGACCGCTCCCTGCAGCACCGGCGACGCCTTCCGGACGACCGGATGGCAGACGCGGCGCCGTCGGAACGGGTCGTCAACATGAGCCGTCTACACTTTGTGTAAGTGGAACGACGAATGCAGCCGACCGCAAAGCGGCTGGGCGGCGAAGCCTGTATTCGGGAGTAGCCCTCGCCCGTTTTCAAAGCATTGATATTGGTCATGCGACCGGCGCCGGGTTTCGCTTAGACTGCGGATCCGCAACGATACGAAGCCGGGTGCAAGGTGTTCTCCCAAACACCTTGCATGTTACGACTCCCTTCCCAAGCAATCGACGGTAACGACAATGGATGCCACGCCGAAGCCCTGCATCACCGCATCAGCGGATCCGCTGCCGCCGTCCTTGGCCGAAGAGGACAAATTCGCCGTTCCGGCGGCGCCGCTGCAGCGAAACGCCATCCGAGCCCTGCTCACCGGGCCCCGCGACGAGCTCTACGCCCGCGCCGATGCGGTCAGGCGCGCGCATGTCGGCGATGCCGTATTCCTGCGCGGCATCGTCGAATTCTCCAACGTCTGTCAGAACGACTGTCTCTACTGCGGCATCCGCAAGTCGAACCCCAATCCGCGACGCTACGCCATCGGTGACGACGAGATCCTTGATGTCGCCCGACAGATGCAGCGCTGGGGTCAGACCACCATCGTGCTGCAGTCGGGCGAGGTCGATGCCGAGTTGCAGAACGAACGCATCGCGCGGCTCATCGAGCGAATCAAGCGCGAGACCAAGTTGGCGGTGACGATGTCCGCCGGCAACCGCGCCCATTCCGTCTACGCCCGCTGGCGCGATGCCGGCATGGACCGTTACCTCTTGCGATTCGAGACCAGCGATCCCGTAATCTTCGCGCGGCTGCACCCGGATTGCGCGTTGTCGGACCGCGTCGCCTGTCTGGAATCACTGCGCTCGCTCGGCGTGCAGGTCGGCTCGGGCTTCATGATCGGCGTCCCCGGCGAGACCATCGAGACGCTGGTCGACAACATCGTGATGGTCCGGGATCTCGACCTCGACATGGTTGGGATCGGCCCGTTCATCGCCCATCCGGATACGCCGCTCGCCGGCGAGCGGAACGCCTATGCCGATGATCCCGAAATCTGCTTTGCCGCCATCGCCACGCTCCGGATCGTCGACCCCTTCCTGCGCATCCCAGCGACGACGGCCTTCGATGCGCTGTTCCCCGGCACCGGTCGCGATCTGGCCCTGCAGCGCGGCGCCGATGTGTTCATGCCGAACGCGACGCCGTCGCGCTACCGCAAGGAGTATCTGCT
>JARLIT010000037.1 GCA_031291575.1 Ancalomicrobiaceae bacterium | reverse complement strand
GGACACACCTTCGACCAGAGCCTTGGCATTTTCCGACATGCGTTCGCTGATCTTGCCACCCTCGATGGCCAGCGTATCCGACACGATCTGACCGGTGACCTGGATGCGCTCGGCGACGTCGGACCCGACGTCGGTAAACGATTTCAGGATCTCGTTGGTGGAGCGGTCAATCTCCGCGGTCACTTCGGCGCCTTTCGAGGCGAGCGACGAGGTCATCCGCTCGGACGCTTCGTCAACCGTCTCAAAGATCTTCTGCCGGGTGGCATCGAGATCGCCGGCAAGTGTCGTATGGGAAGACAGCAGCAGCGAGCGCACCCGCTCGGAATTGTTGACGATCGCCTCGCGCTGGTTGACCAGCTCCTCGATCAGGCCGCGGACCTTGAGTTCGTTCTCGGAATAGGCGCGGGTGAGCGAGGCCACTTCATTGTGGACAAGCACCTCCAGTTCGCTCGCCCGGCCGACGGCGCGGTCGAGCCCGTCGCCGAGCGCATTCATCTCGCGACGGATTGCCTGCCCGATGGAGGCGACCGCTTCGGCGGCATTGGTTTCCGGCTCGGCCAGCCTCAGCGCCACGTCAGCGATCGAGCGGGCGGCAATCCGCATCTCCTGGCTGCGCCAGATCATCAGCGCGAACACCCAGAAGAACACCGGCGGCAGCACGATGCCGGCCAGCATCCAGGCGAGGAACGGATTCTTGGACATGTCGACGAGCGCGCCAATGCCGCCCTGCCCGCTGTTGACCGCAAGCGCGATGCCACCGCCGATCCACAGGATCGACAGTGCCAATGCGACAAAGAAGGGCACCGCCGAAGGCCGGCGATTGAGCGCAGAGACGAGATGGCCGACGGCCTGACGATCATCGTTGGCGGCGGCACGCGGACTCGGAGCGGCGGATGCGTCGCGGCCTGCGACCGGCACATCGAGGTCGCGCGGCGGGGCGGGCTCGCGCACCGACTTCGGTACGCCGAGATCGGCACCACGCGCCGCCCTGTCGGACTTGGAGACCGGGCGCCCGGTCGGTCCGGTCGGCGCTGTAGGCGTCCGCGGCGCCATGGTCAGATCTTCGGTGAAGGCACGTTCGCGCTGCGCATCAATGCCTGGCGCGGGCGGCGGAACGGACTGAGCCAGAGGTGCTGTGGCAGTCAACGGCGGCGGAGCGGGCGGAACGGATTCGTCAGGACCACCGAAGTCGAGCTTCAAGGCCTCTTCGACCGCCGAGAGTGCTGCCTCAGCCGCATCTCTGGCCTTCGTCGGTTGTGTTGCCATCGCCTTCCGTGCCTCGCGTCCGTACTGATCACCGATCGGCCGCCACGGCGCCCACGTCGCGATTCGGGGTCTAGACCGCGTCGCGACGCCCGGACGTCCTGGGCAACCCGTTGATCAGGTGCTCCCGAGCTTCTTGCCGACCGGGTAACCACCTGACGAATTCCGACTTTCCTGGCGCCCGTCAGCTGTCAGGCGATCCAGGATGGATCCTTCCCGTTCGACGCCTCAGGGCAAGTGAACCCTGAGGGAGCCGAACGAAAGTGCGAGGCTGTCATTCGCCGGCGCCGATCCGTGCGCCCGCGAGCCTCCTCGATAAAATGCCGCATGGTCATGGTAATGGCACATTAACGAAGATGAAACAGACCCCTCTGGAATTCCTAAATCATCGTTAACGCCGCTTTCCAGGGCATGACCCCGGCCACCTCGCCGCCGTGGACCGAAGTCCATGCTGCAGCGGAAGGGGTGGCCAACCCATTGGCCGACAACCCCGATCGCGCAAGCGACGACAGTTGCCGGCAGACGGCGCCGCCGGGTTGCTCTGCCGCCGGATGCCGCATCGGCTGCAATCCTGGCAAACTGATGGCAATCGAGCGACGTCCGCCCCCGGCGCCCCCCTTTTGAACGATAATCCTACAAGATTCCGCTAAGGCACGCAGCGATCGACTCGCGCTCCGACCACAAATCCGGAGGCAAGACTCGCGCTGACTCGCCAATTTCAGTCTTTGCTAACCGTATGGCGCGACGGCCCTGCCAACTTAACTACGTTTTATTGCCGATCGGCCTTTGATCGTTCATCCGCACTCGCGGCAAGAACACGATCAGGACCCATCACATGAGCGTGGCGGCCCCCAACTCCACACCAATTCCGGATACACCAGCGACCGCAGCCCCGCGCCGGCGCCCGATCGACCTCGTCCATCTTGCCCGCCAGACGCACGGCAACCGCGATCTCGAAGCCGAGATCCTCGCGCTGTTCCTGCGCCAGTCGCCGCAGCAGTTGGCCCGCATCGCGGCCGCCGCCTCCCCCGAGGCCCTGTTCGAGGCGGCACACCAGTTGAAAGGGTCGGCCCGTGCCATTGGTGCCTGGACGGTGGCCGACAGTGCCGAAGCGATCGAGGGCGGAGATCTGCCTGGATCGACCGTCGGCAACGACCGCCTCGCCACCCTCGAGCGCGCGCTTGCCGGCGCTAACGACTTCATCCGCGCGCTCATCGACTGAAGCGAACAGGGGCGTCGCCGGGACCCGCGACAGGCAGAAGCCGGCCGCGTATCAGACCAATTTCGGTCCGCGCTATGCCGGCTATTCCGGATTCCCGCCTTGACGGCGCCCCGGAACTGCTTATCTCGGCAGACGACTTCTCCCGCGACAGACGGACCCCCTCTCCATGCCCAAGATCACATATGTCTCCTTCGCCGGTCGTCCGACCACCGTCGAAGCCGCCGTCGGCACGACCGTGATGGAAAATGCCGTACGCAACCTCATTCCCGGCATCGAGGCCGAATGCGGCGGCGCTTGCGCCTGCGCCACCTGCCACGTCTATGTGGACGAGGCCTGGATCGCGGCAACTGGCACGCCGGAGCACATGGAAGAGGACATGCTCGACTTCGCCCGTGACATGCGTCCGGGCGTGTCGCGCCTCTCCTGCCAGATCAAGGTCACCGACGCGCTCGACGGGCTCATCGTTCATCTGCCCGAGCGGCAGGCGTGATAAGCTGCGGCAATAGGTCGACCACATTTGCGATTCCCGTTTCCAGACCTTGCCGGAGCCTTGCCAATGTCACGATTTGCCCGCGTCCTCCTCGCCTCAGGTGCCCTCTTCCTCGGACTGCAGAGCGCCGCCAGTGCCGCTGACGGCGCGGCGTTCCTCACCGACCTCGCCGGCCCCTGGACTGGCTCGGGCTACATCCGGACGAACGCCGCCGATGCGCCCGCCTCCACCAAGTGCGGGCTGTCGGGGACCGCTTCGGGCAATCAAGTCTCGATCGAAGGCGCCTGCGACGGCGCAGCCATGGGCGCGCATATGGCCGTGGTGCTGCGCTGGAACGCCGCCCTCGGTCAGGTGCTCGGCACGTTCCAGGGTGGCTCGGAAGTCGGCACCGCCAATCTCGCCGGCAAGATCGACGGTACGGCGTTGCGGATGCAGGTGACCTCCGCCAGCGGCGCGACCAGCCGGCTGGCGCTGTCGAAATCCGGCCGTCAGTTGTCGATCACCATTGCCGGCAACGACCGCAAGACCGGCAAGCCGGTGACCTGGGTGCAGATCGCCTTGAAGAAGGGGTAACAACAGCCTAGCCGCTGTTGGCGGCGGTCGACCGCCACGCTAGGATCGCGCCGTCGACCCGCCGGACCCCTAGCCATGTTCATATCCTTCATCACCGAGTTGAAGGCTGCCGGCGTGCCGGTGTCCTTGCGCGAATATCTTGCGCTGATGGCCGCGCTCGATGCCGACCTGGCCGAGAAGCGCGTCGACGATTTCTATTTCCTGGCCCGCACCATCCTCGTCAAAGACGAAAAGAATCTCGACCGCTTCGACCGGGTGTTCGCTCGGGTGTTCGCGGGCGCCGACCAGTTGTCTGATGCGCTCGACGCCGACATTCCGCAGGAATGGCTGAACAAGCTCGCCGACCGCTTCTTCACCGAGGCTGAAAAAGCAGAGGTCGCCGCACTCGGCGGCTGGGAGAAACTGTTCGAAACGCTGCGCCAGCGGCTGAAGGAACAGACCGAGGCCCATCACGGCGGTTCCAAATGGATCGGCACCGGCGGCACCTCGCCGTTCGGCGCCTATGGCTACAATCCCGAAGGCGTCCGCATCGGCCAGGATCGCGGCCGCATGCATCGCGCAGTCAAGGTCTGGGACAAGCGCGAGTTCAAGGATCTCGACGATTCGATCGAACTCGGCACCCGCAACATCAAGGTCGCACTGCGGCGGCTGCGCCGTTTCGCTAGGACCGGAGCGCCCGAAGAACTCGATCTCGACGGCACCATCGATGCCACCGCCCGCTCCGGCTGGCTCGACGTCAAGCTCCGCCCTGAACGGCACAACGCCATCAAGCTCCTCGTCTTCTTCGATATCGGCGGCTCGATGGACGACTATATCCGCATCTGCGAGGAGCTGTTCTCGGCAGCCAAGAGCGAATTCAAGACGCTCGACTATTTCTACTTCCACAATTGCCTGTACGAAGGCGTGTGGAAGGACAATTCGCGCCGGCACAAGGAGACGACGCCGACCGTCGACATCCTGCGCACGTACGCGCGCGACTATCGCATCATCTTCGTCGGCGACGCCACCATGAGCCCGTATGAGCTCACCCATGTCGGCGGCTCGGTCGAGCACTTCAACGAGGAGCCGGGCATCGTCTGGCTGAAGCGGCTCCTCGACACGTTCGACAAGTGCATCTGGCTGAACCCGGTCAAGGAACAGCACTGGCACTTCACCCAGTCGATCGGGATGATCCAGCGCCTGGTTGCCGGGCGCATGTTCCCGTTGACGATCGAAGGGCTCGACCGGGCGATCAAGACCCTGGCGCGGTAAGGCGCGCTCACGCACCGCCCACCCTGTGCGGGGTGGGACGACCGTGTATCGGCTACTTCGATGGCACGGCCGGCGGCGGTCCATCCACGCGTGGCAAAGTCGGATCGAAGCAGGCCCAACTCGGTGCCGAACCCGCCCAGATGATGCTGCTCGGCTTGGCGATCTCCGGATCGTCGAGCGTCCCGACGCGAACGATGATCAGATGCGGTCGCGGCTCGGCCTCACTGAAGAGGTGCGTCCCACACACGGGGCAGAAGCGGCGGTGCATGACTGCGCCGCTGTCCGCCACCGATGGAAAGTCCCGCGTTTCACCCTCGACTCGGATCGCGTCCGACGCGAACACCGCATTGACCGTGCCGCTGCCTGCCGCAAACGTCTGGCAGACGCGGCACCAGCAGATCCGCGTTGCCTTCGGCGCCTCCGCCGCGATCTCGTAGCGCACCTTGCCGCAAAGACATCCGCCCGAAATGGCCATTGCCGCCCCCCTTTTGCAGAGCCCAGAAGGCTACCAGCTTTCCAACCGGACGGAAGCCCATGACAGGCCGGATTCGGGCCGGCTCACTCCCTGAGGACCAGCACCGAGCAGCGGGCGTGGCGCACGATCTGCGCCGCGTTGGAGCCGATCAGATAGGTGGTCAGCTTCGGTTGGTGGGAAGAGACGACGATCAGGTCGGCGCCCCAATCCTTCGCCTCTTCGACGACCTCGGTGTAGACGCTGCCGAGACGAATGACGACTTCGGCCGAGCCCCCAACCGCCACGGCGGCACTCTTCAACACGTCGAGCTTGTCTTCGGCTTCGCGATCGACTTCCTTCTGGAAGTCGGATGGCAGGAATTCCGTCACGTAGCCGGTCAGCACCGGCGACACGGCGATGAGCCGCACCGTTCCATTGCATTCCTTGGCCAGACGGGCGGCATGATCGACCGCTTTAGCGGCGAAATTGACGTCCTGTGGATCGACCGGAACCAGGATCTTCGCAAACATCTTTCACTCCCATCGAGTTTCGGGCTCGTTCGGCGCTTCTACGCTCGGGGCGTGCGCGCTCTTGATGGGGAAAGACTAAGCGCTTCGGGCAAAAGCGCTATGCGTAAGGTCAATTACGGCCGGAGGCCCCCCCGGTGCCCCCGTCAGATACGCTTCAGCGTCCAGCCGACGATCGCCTGCAGTTCGCGATCGAGACCGGCCCTGAGCGCCCCCGTTACCGCGGACGCCGTATCGCTCGAACAGTCGGTCTCGGAGCTGAACACGTCTTCGGCCACCACCTTGCCGGTGTGGTCGTTCATCAGCTTTGCCGAGATCTCGACACGAGCCTTATGCGCGCTGGCATCGTAGTCGAACGAACGGATGGCGGTGACCACCTGATAGTCGATGGAAAGCCCCTGCCCCGGACGGCCGGCCCGGACCTTGCCGGAATTCTCGAACGTCTCGATCAGTCGGCTCTGCACCAGCCGCGGCAGCCGGTCGCTCCACTGCGCGCCGGAGAAATAGTTGATCTCCGCCGGCTTCGGCCTGACGACGATGCGCTCGGTGTCGAGCGACTTCAGTGCCACCGGTTCCGGGATCAGGATCTGCTGGCCCGTGGCGTGGCTCGTCTTGACGTGGCTCGCTGCGGCGAGATCGAAGGTGTCGATCGAGCCCGCTCCGAGCGAGAGCATCCCGCAACCGCCGAGCATCAAGGCCAGACCGACGGCCGCCACGAGACCGGCACGCCGCGAGACCGCTTCGGCAGCCTTCGACGGCATCGAACCACTCATTCGCATTGACGTCCTACTCATCTGCGGCCAGGTCCATATTCAGGCACATTGCCACGATTGTTGCCGAAAATAAGCTGCTGCGGGTTGCGATTGAAGTCGGAGACGGCCCGGTCGATGGTCGACATCGTCCGTCGGCTGTCGGCGACGAAGTCCTTCACTTCGCGCAGGCCCTGATTGGTGAACTGGTTGAGCGAGGCGGAGAACTCGTCGGCCTTCGAGGCGAAGGTCTTCGACATCTCCTTGAACGCCTTGGCCGCTTCCGTCGCCTCGGCAAGGAACGTGCTGCCCTGCCGGAACAGGCCCTTGCCCTCCTCCGACCCGACAAGTCCGTCGACATTGGCCAGAATGCCGTCGATGCGATGCGAGGCGACCTCGATCTGGTGCATGGTGCTCTTGGTATCGTCGATGATGCCGGCGACGTCGGTCGACTTCTTCGCCAATTCGCCGGAGAACGTATCGATGCTCGTCGCCGCCGACTTGGCGTGGGTCACCAAATCGTCGAAATCGAGCGTCCGGCTCGACAGGAACCGCGAAAACTTCGACACGTCCTCGACGGTCTCGGCGATCTTCTGCGGCTCGACCGCGGCAATCAGCTTGCGGGTCTCGGTGACGCCGTCGTTCAAGTTGGTCGACAGCCGATCGGCATTCCTGACGGCGCTGCGCGTCTCATCGATCAGGCTGGCGACATCCGTCGACTTCTTCGACAGGTCCGACGTGATCGTATCGATATGTCCGGCCGCCGACTTGGCGCTGGCAAGCAGCGCATTGAAGTCGTCGGTCTTGCCGGCGAGATTGTGCGACAATTTGGAGATGTCGTCGATCGCGCTCGCCACCTTCTGCGCCTCGACCGCCTCGATTACCTTGCGCGCTTCACCGATCGCGCTGTTGAGGTTCGACGACAGCGTATCGACGTTCTTCAGCGTACCGCGCGCCTCGTCGATAGCGGTGCCCATCTTTGCGCTGGAATCCACCAGATTGCTGGACACCTGCGTGACGTCATTGACGATCTTGGCCACCTTGTCGCGATCGATGGCGGTCACCAGATGGTCGAGGTCGGTTGACAGCGTCTCCACCTTGCCGGAGATCTTGGTTAGCACGTCGGCAGCCTGACCGACGCTCGTCATGAACTTGTCGATGTTGTCAGAATTCTTGGCCAGCGAGTCGGAGAACGTCTCTGCGTTCTTGATCGTCTTCGATAGCGCCGGCCCATTTTCGTCGATCAACCGCTGCACCGAGGTCAGCGTGTCGTCGGCGCGGCCCATGATCTGTTTGGCGCCCTGCATCAGGTCCTGCACCGAGGAGGCATCGGCGTTCAATTGCGGAGCGCCATCCTTCTGATCGAGCAGCCGCGGCGATGCCGCGCTCCCTCCCGTGATCTGCACGGTGGCATAGCCGGTGAGCCCTGAGAACGACAGCGCGACGCGCGAATCGGCCTTGATCGGCGCGGTGGCATCGACGTTCAGGTAGGCGACCACATGCGCGGGATCGTTGGGCGCAAAGGTGACGCGGTTCACTTCGCCGATCTTGATGCCGTTGAAGCCGACGGAAGCGCCGGGGACGAGGCCGCCGACGGAGCCGGTGAAGACAACGGCGACCGTTGCCCGCGGGCCGGTCTGGCTGCCCTTCAACAGCCAATAGGCTCCGGCGAAGCCGGCCAAGATGACGGCTAGAACGAAGAGACCGACCGTGACGAGATTGGCGCGAGTTTCCATCTGTTCAGTCTCTCATTCGAGCGCGGCGCGACCACGCGCACCGTGAAAATAGGCTTTGATCCACGGGTGGTCAAAGCCGAGCACATGGCGCAACGGGCCCTCGGTCAACACTTTGCCCGCGAACAGCACCGCGACGCGATCGCATACGGTGAGCAAGCTGTCGAGGTCGTGCGTCACCATGAAGACGGTGAGCCCCAAAGTGGCTCTGAGCCTAGCGATGAGCTCGTCGAACTGACCGGCGCCGATCGGATCGAGCCCCGAGGTCGGCTCGTCCAGAAACACGATAGCCGGATCGAGTGCTAAGGCCCGGGCGAGCGAGGCACGCTTGACCATGCCGCCGGAGAGTTCGGACGGGAACTTGTCCGCCGCATCCGCCTGCAGACCGACCATCTCGATCTTGAGGCGGGCGAGATCGTCCATCAGCCCTTCCGACATCCGCATGTGCTCGCGCATCGGCACCTGGATGTTCTGCTTGACCGTCAGCGAGGAGAACAGCGCTCCGTTCTGGAACAGCACGCCCCAGGAGCGCTCGATCCGTTGCCGCTCGCTATGGTCGGCATCGTCGAGATCCTGCCCATTCACCGCGACACGCCCGGAGCTCTTGCGGTTGAGCCCCAGGATCGAGCGCATCAGCACCGATTTGCCGGTGCCCGAGCCGCCGACGATCCCCAGGATCTCGCCGCGATACACATCGAGATCGAGCCCGTCGAGCACGGTTTGTCCGCCGAAGCCGACCGTCAATCCCCTGACCGTGATGATGGGTTCCCGTCGTGCGGCACCCGAGCGCAGGCCCGGCCCGTCGGCCTCCCCCATCAGTCGCATGTTGGCGGCCTGCGGCAAGGTCATACCCCCACCGCGGCAAAGAAGATGGCGAAGAAACCGTCGACGACGATCACGCAGAAGATCGATTTCACCACAGCCAGGGTCGTGTGCTGGCCAAGCGACTCCGCGCTGCCGGCAACCTTGAAGCCTTCGACCGAGGCAATCAGCCCGATGATCAGCGCCATGAACGGCGCCTTCGAGAAACCGACGAAGAACGTCTGCAGATCGACGGCTTCGCGCAGGCGCGAGAGAAACACCTCGCCGGGAATATTGGTGAAGGCGGCGGCATCGAGCGCAGCGCCGACGAGCGCCGAAATATCCGAGATGAAGGTCAGGATCGGCACCGCGGTGATCAGCGCCAGGAGCCGTGGCAGGATCAGCACCTCGGTGGGATCGAGACCGAGCACGCGCAACGCGTCGACTTCCTCGCGCATCTTCATCGAGCCGAGTTCGGCGGTAATGGCGCTGCCTGAGCGGCCGGCCACCATGATGGCGGTCAGCAGCACCCCCAGTTCGCGCAACGTCAGCATGCCGGCAAGATCGACGACATAGAGGTCGGCGGAGAAGCGACGGAAATAGAAGGCACCCTGATGCGCCAGAATGGCGCCGATCAGGAACGACATCAGCGCCACGATCGGCGCCGCCTCCAGACCGGTGCGCTGCAGATGCGTCACATAGGACGCAAAGCGGAACCGGCTCCGGAACGTCAGCCAGCGGAAGATGGCGACGGTGGCCCCGCCGAGGATGCCGAGCGCCAGCCGCACTTCCTCGGCAAAGTTCAGTCCCCGCTTCCCCAGCAGCACGAGAAAGTCGAGCGGGCCATGCGTCCGGCCCGCCAGCACCGGAGCGGGTTTCACGCCTGCGGCCACGGCATCAATGAGAATGCGCTTGGTATCGTCGAGATTGATGATCTTCAGCCGGTCGCCGGCGGCAGCGAACAGCCGGTTCAGGAGCAGCGCGCCGGTCGTATCGAGGCGGCCGATCGCAGCGAGATCGAAGACGATGGACGTCGCGGAGGCAAAGGCACTTGTATCGCGCCCGTCCTTGCGCCGGCCGGCCCCGATCATCTCAGCCAGAAGCGATTCCATCTTCGGCGCACGACGAATCGTCCAGTCGCCAGCGGGCGTAGCGATTGCCTCGCCGGCCTTTGCGACGAACGATAGGGACGGATCTTCCACCGACAAATCCGCCGGTGCAGGGCGACCTGCCATGCGCTCATCCCAATTTACCGGCCAAGCGCCGGGCACACGATCGAACCTGCGCCGGACGTCTGCCTCGGTTCGGCCGGCACGCGCCCGCGCATGCAAATCAGCACAAACCACAATATGGCGTACAATTTCGCCGAACTCCCGGCAAGATCCTGACGGCAAAACGAAAGATGATTGCCACGATGTGGCTGCAGGGTGACACGGAGCTGTCGGCGGCGGACGGACACGCTGCCCACTACGCGCTGAAATCGTTCAAACCAGGGCAGGCCCATAAACCTCACGGAAAGGATCAGTTGCTATGGTTTCGACTACCGGCGATCGCGGCGCGGTCGGCGGGCGCTTTCGCCGGTCTGGACGGGACTTTCGCCGCCAAATCTGTGGTTTGGCACGCGATCGGCGGTTGGGCGACTTTGCCAGCGTGATACACTAGCCTTCGCATGCATGATTCCGGACTAGGCCGGGCGCGGTCGGTTTCACCGACGTTGTCGCCCTCCAGGGAATGCCGCCGCAGTTGAGTAACCGTGAGATCGGATGACGATGAGCTCTGAAGCGACGCCGCTGGCCATTGAGGACTACGAAGCGATCGAAGCGGCTGTGATGGAAACCGCCCGCGGCCGTTGGTTCCTCGACGAATATGCCCGACGGCACCGCCAGGCGGATACGCTCACCATCGTCGAGACGCTGGAGCGCATCGAGCGCACCATCAACCGCCAGCGCAAGGTGCCCGATATCGACCGTATCCGTCTCGACCTGGCGGACATGGCCGAGGCCATCATCCGCACCAAGCAGGAAATCTTCCAGATGAAGGTCGAGTCGGAGGAAGGCGGCCGCTTTGCCGAAGCCTCCAACGAACTCGATGCCATCGTCACCCAGACCGAGCAGGCGACCGAAGTGATCCTGCAGAACGCCGAAAAGGCGCAGGAACTCGCCTGGACGTTCCGCGAGAGCGGCGCCAACCCAGAGCACTGCGACCAACTCGACGAATACATCACCGAAATCTACACCGGCTGCTCGTTCCAGGATCTGACCGGCCAGCGCACACGCAAAGTGGTGACCGTGCTGCGCTATCTCGAAAGCCGCATCAACTCCATGACCGGCATCTGGGGCATGGACGAGGTCGAGGATGCCGTCGTCGCCGACAGCGCCAAGCCCGAAGAGCCGCGCGGCGACCTCAACGCGCTGGTCAAGGTCGTCGAATCCGCCCCCAATTTCGAATTCGACAATGCGCTGTCGAACCCGTTCGACACTCGCCCCGACGCCCACTTGTTGAATGGCCCGCAATTGGCCGGACGCGGCATCGACCAGTCCGACGTCGACAGCCTGATGGACGATCCCCTCTCCGCCGACGACTTCGTTGCCGTCCGCGCCGCCGATACGCATAGCAATGCTGACGATGAGGAGAGCGCCGAACCTCAGACGCCGTCGGAGGGCCCGGTTCTGGAATTCGGAGCGATTGAGGTCGAGGCCATCGCGGCGAAAACGGTCGCCCCGGTCGCGGCAGATGAAGTCGATGCTGGCAAACCGGCTGTGGTCAAAGACGATGCCATTGCCGCCGTCGAGGCCGACATTTTCGCCGAAGCCGACGTTTTTGCCGTGGCAACCACGCCGGCGCCTGAGCCCGTCGCACCCCGCATCGCAGCAGCTCCGATCCCCTCCGCGCCCGTCCGCGTCGCTTCGCTCGGCAATACCGCGCTCGCGGTCGCGCCGGCGGCCCTCGCCGAGGCGGCACCGGACGTCGCGCCGGCTCTCATGGTGGTGAAGTCGCTCGACCCCGTCGCCAACCTCTCGGCGATCGAAAAGCTGATCGTCTTCGGCTGAGGACGGCAGCGGAACATCCGACCGGGTTCAGAGCGCCATCGCCCGCGCCAGCATCGGCGGGTCGATGTTGCCGCCGGAGATCACCGCCACCACGACCTTGCCGCGGATATCGGCCCGTCCCTGCAACAGCGCGGCGAGCGCCACCGCACCGCCGGGCTCGGCAACGAGTTTCAGTTCGCGCGCGGCAAAGCCGACCGCCGCCAGCGCCTCATCGTCGGTGACGACGAGGCCGCGGGCGATCCGCGTGCGGTTGACGGCAAACGACCGGACGCCCGGCCGCGGCGCCAGAAGCGCATCACAGATCGAGCCTGAAGCGCGGGCGTTGCCGAGCCGTTCGCCAGCAGCGAGGCTCCTCGCCGTATCGTCGAAGCCGGCCGGCTCGACCGAATAGATCTCGGCTTCGGGCACCTGATCCTTGATCCCCAGCGACACCCCGGCGGTGAGACCGCCGCCTCCGCAACAGACGAAGACCGCGTCCGGCCGAAGCCCCAGTGCCGCCAGATCCTCGACCACTTCGAGCCCGATCGTCCCCTGCCCGGCGATGACGTAAGCATTCTCGTAAGGGTGCACGATCGCGCCGCCGGCGGCCTCGGCCGCGGCCGCGGTCAGCGCGTCGCGATCCTCGGTGGCGCGGTCGTAGGTGACGACCTTGGCACCCATCGCCTCGGTGCGCTGCCGTTTGATCGCCGGCGCGTCCGACGGCATGATGATGGTCGCCTCTGCGCCGAGGAGCCGCGCCGCTTCCGCGACGCCTTGCGCGTGATTGCCGGAAGAGCACGCAAAGATGCCGTGCGCCCGCTCCTCGGCCGAGAGCGCAGAAATGGCGTTGTAGGCGCCGCGGAACTTGAACGAACCGGTGCGCTGCAGGCATTCGGGCTTCAGGAACACCGTGGCGCCGGTCAACTCGTCGAGGAGCGCGGAGCGGATGAGCGGCGTGCGGATCGCCTGTCCACGGATACGCCCGGCGGCGGCGCGAACGTCGGCGAGGGTCGGCACATCGAGCGGCAGGGTCGTCGGCACAGTCGGTTCGGTCATGGAATCCTCCGGGAGGCGGCGACCGTATCGTCCACGCCTCCCGCCGGCAAGCCGGACGAGTTCACCTGGAGTGCCGATTCAGCTGTCAGACGGATCGCCCAGGGCGATCCATCCGAAATCATCCTGCTCTGGCCTTGAGGAGATCCCTGATCTCTTCGAGGAGAACGTCCGAGCGCGGCGGCGGCGCCGGTTCGACCGGCTTGGCGGCTTCCGCCTTCTTCATGCGGTTCAGCCCCTTGACCACCAGGAACAGAACGAAGGCAATGATGATGAAGTTGATGGCGACGGTGATAAATTGACCGTAACCGATCGCCGCCCCCAGTTCCTTCGCCTTGACATAGGTCGCCGGCGCCTGCGTACCGGCCGCGAGTGCCTTCAGGGAAATGAAATAGTTGGTGAAGTCGAGGCCGCCGGTGATGGCGCCGATGACCGGCATGAAGATGTCGTTGACGACGCTGTCGACGATCTTGCCGAACGCCGCACCGATGATCACGCCGATGGCCAGATCGACGACATTGCCCTTCAACGCAAATTCGCGAAATTCCTTGAGCATGGATGCCCCCCGAACTGGTCCGGCCGTGCCTTGTCGCATTCCGCCGGACACTGAACGGGAGGATGATGACGGAATGGTCAGCCGGGCGCAATCGAGCGCTGGCGAGCCGGCTCTTCAGGCCGAAGCTCCGTTTCTCGGCGCAACACCGCTTCGCTCTCTTCATCTGAAAACGCATCGGGAGGACAGCCGCGCTGCCAACGCACGCCGGCGCAAGAACCCCGCCGTACCGGTGATGCCGGTGCCGCGGGGTTCAATTGCTGTCGGTTAGAGCGGGATGGCGAAAAGTGCGTACGGTTTTCGCCATCCCGCTCTAGCTTTCTGATGCCGATCGCGTTCATGAGTTTTGACCCGAACGGGTCTAAACTCACCGCGATCTTGTGCGGCCGGCAGCGGCAACTTGGAACCGATCGCCGGCAACCGAGGCCACCGACGATCGTGGATCTGCAATTCCGGTGGGCGGCAAGGCCCGCGCGCACAGCGGACCCTGCAGCCCGACAGGTTCACTCGCCCGCGGCCAGTGCGCCGATATCACTGATTTCGTGCGCCGTGACGGTCGAGCAGATGTAGGCCTTGTAGCATTCGTAGACGCCGGCCACGAAGATGATGACGACGATGGCAGCGAACAACGCCGCAAAGCTGGCATCAAGGTAGTTGTTGAAGATGATGCGGTTCATCTCCTCGGCGCTCTTGGCCGGAGCCAGCATCTTGCCGCTAGCGAGCGCGTCGGCGAAGCGGTTGGCATTGGCGACAAAGCCAATGTGCCAGTCGGGATGGAACACCTTCTCCCAGCCGGCGGTCACCGTGCACACCGTCAGCCAAAGCGTCGGCACGATCGTCACCCAGGCGAGCTTTTCACGCTTCATCTTGAACAGGATGACCGTGCAGAGCGTCATGGCGATGGCTGCCAGCATCTGGTTGGCGGCGCCGAACAACGGCCACAGCGTCCAGATGCCACCCAAGGGATCGACGACGCCGGCATAGAGGAAGTACCCCCAGGCCGCCGCTGCAACGCCCGATCCGATGATGTTGTTGATCCAGGATTCGGTCCGGCGGAACGCAGGAACCACGTTGCCGACGACGTCCTGGATGAGGAAGCGGCAGACGCGCGTGCCGGCGTCGACCGTCGTCAGGATGAACAACGCTTCGAACAGAATGGCGAAATGATACCAGATCGCCGCCAACACCTTGCCGCCGAGGAAGGCGGACAGGATGGTGGCCATGCCGACCGCCAGCGTCGGCGCGCCGCCGGTCCGCGACAGGATGGACTTCTCGCCGATGTAGCTGGCCATCTGGGTCAGATCGTCAGGCGTGACGGTGAAGCCCCAGCTGGTGATGACCTCGGCGGCATGCACCGGGTCCGTGCCGATGGCGGCTGCGCCCGAGTTCATGGCGAAGTAGACGCCGGGGTGGATGATGCAGGCAGCGACCATCGCCATGATGGCGACGGCGGATTCCATCAGCATGCCGGCGTAGCCGATGAAGGCGATCTGGTTCTCGTTCTCGATCATCTTCGGCGTCGTGCCGGAGGAGATGAGCGAATGCCAGCCAGAGACCGCACCGCAGGCGATGGTGATGAACAGGAACGGGAACACCGAGCCGGACCACACCGGGCCAGTGCCGTCGATGAACTTCGTCACCTGCGCCATCTGCAGCTCAGGCCGCACGATGATGATGCCGATGGCAAGCAAGAGGATCGTGCCGACCTTCAAGAAGGTCGACAGATAGTCGCGCGGCGCCAGCAGCATCCACACCGGCAGCACCGAGGCGACAAAGCCGTAGAGGATGACGAGGATGGCCAGCGTCGAGCCCGACAGGTCGAACCAGACGGCGACTTCCGGGATCTCGGCGACGGTGCGTCCGTAGACGAGCGAGATCAGCAGCAGCACGGCGCCGATGAGCGACATCTCGCCGATGCGGCCGGGCCGGATGTAGCGGCAATAGATGCCCATGAACAGGGCGATCGGCATGGTGCAGAACACCGTGAAGGTACCCCACGGGCTGCCCTTCAGCGCATTGACGACCACGAGACCCAGAACGGCGAGCAGGATGATCGAAATGAGGAGAATGCCGATGGCAGCGATCGCGCCGACGACCGGCCCCATTTCGGAGCGAATCATGTCGGGAAGCGAGCGGCCGTCACGCCGCGTCGACAGGAACAGGACGGTCATGTCCTGCACCGCGCCGGCGAACACCACGCCGGCCAGGATCCACAGCGTGCCCGGCAGATAGCCCATCTGTGCGGCCAGCACGGGGCCGACCAGCGGGCCGGCACCGGCAATCGCCGCGAAATGGTGTCCGAACAGCACCCAGCGGTTGGTCGGCACGTAGTCGAGCCCGTCATTGCGCCGATAGGCCGGCGTCACACGCCTGGAGTCGACCCCGAACACCTTGCCGGTGATGAAATAGGCATAGAACCGATAGGCGATGACGTACGTGCACGTCGCCGCGATGACCAGCCATGCGGCATTGATCGGCTCCCCACGCGCCAAGGCGATGATGGCAAATGCCAAAGCGCCCAGCAGCGTGACGCCTCCCCACGTCAATTTTTCTCTTAGACTCATGACCCCTACCCTCTTCGATCTGCTTTTTTGCCGATCACCTTGGGCCCTCATCCCCGCCTTTGTCGGGCCGCGGTCGCGCCGCTGGATGAGCCACCTCCCGGAAGTACCATACAGTCAAGAGGGTAGACTTTGATAGATCAGGGTAAGCACTTGGTAAGCATGACGCGCAAGGCTGGTCCCCGGAAGCCGCACGGAGATTGTGCGATCATCGATTTTGTCTTGGGGGAGTATCAGCAACAGCCGCGCATGCGACCGTTGCTGACACTGTAGCGTGCGTCCTGACGTTCGCGGAAAAACTCCTCGTACGTCATGACCGGCAGGCTGGGATGCAGAGCCTTGCGGTGTGTGACATAGGCCTCGTAGTCGGGGACGCCGACCATCAGTCGGGCTGTCTCCGCCACGCGTTCACATACGAACTGTGCCTGTTCGATCACCTTCCGGCCGATCCGCATCCCGGGCATCTGTTACTCTCCTGCCGCTAAAGCACCACCGACTTCGTGCGTCGTATCCTTCGGACTGCCGAGGGCCTTGATCACTTCGATGATGCCGAAGATGACCACTGCAACGACGATGATCGCGAACAACAACGACAGCCCCGCATCGAGGTAGTTGTTGAAGATGATACGGCTCATCTCTCCGACGTTCTTGGCCGGAGCCAGCACCTTGCCGGCCGCGAGCGCATCGGCGAAGCGGTTGGCATTGGCGACGAAGCCGACCTTCCAGTCCGGATCGAACACCTTCTCCAGCCCGGCCGTGACGGTGCAGATCACCAGCCACACCGTCGGCACGATGGTGACCCAGGCCGTCCGCTGCTTCTTCATCTTGAACAGCACGACCGTGCACAACACAAGCGCGATGGCTGCCAGCATCTGGTTGGCGGTGCCGAACAGCGGCCACATCGTCCAGATACCGCCCAAGGGATCAATGACGCCGGCGTAGAGGAAGTAGCCCCACAACAGGCACGACAGGGCCGAGCCGACGATGGTGTTGACCCAGGATTCGGTCGCACGGAACGACGGAATCACGTTGCCGACGATATCCTGGATGAGGAAACGGCAGACGCGCGTGCCGGCGTCGACCGTGGTCAGGATGAACAGCGCTTCGAACAGAATGGCGAAATGATACCAGATTGCTGCCAGCACCTTGCCGCCGAGGAAGGCGGACAGGATGGTGGCCATGCCAACCGCCAGCGTCGGCGCGCCGCCGGTCCGCGACAGGATCGTCTTTTCGCCAATCTCGTTCGCCACCTGGGTGAGCATGTCCGGAGTGACGGCAAAACCCCAGTTGCTGATCGTCTGTGCGGCAGCGACCACATCCGTACCGATGGCGGCGCCGCCGGAGTTCATTGCGAAGTAGATGCCGGGATGGATCACGCAGGCTGCGATCATCGCCATGATGGCGACGGCCGATTCCATCAGCATGGCGCCATAGCCGATCAAGGCGATCTGGTTCTCGTTCTCGATCATCTTCGGCGTCGTGCCGGAGGCGATGAGCGAATGCCAGCCGGAGACAGCACCGCAGGCGATGGTGATGAACAGGAACGGGAAGATGCTGCCGGACCACACCGGGCCGGTGCCGTCGATGAACTTCGTCAAGGCCGGCATCTCGAGGTTCGGACGTACGATGATGATGCCGATGGCAAGCAAGAGGATCGTGCCGATCTTCAGAAACGTCGACAGATAGTCACGCGGCGCCAGCAGGAGCCACACCGGCAGCACCGAGGCGACGAAGCCGTAGGCGATGACGAGGAGCGCCAGGTCCGGGCCCGACAGGTCGAACCACACGGCGATCTCTGGGGTCTCGGCCACCGTGCGGCCGTAGACGAGCGACAGGAGGAGGAGGGCGACGCCGATCACCGACATCTCGCCGATTCGCCCGACACGGATAAATCGGCAGTAGATGCCCATGAAAATGGCGATCGGGATGGTGCAGGCCACGGTGAACGTGCCCCACGGGCTGCCCTTCAGCGCGTTGACGACGACGAGCGCCAGCACCGCCAGAACGATGATGCAGATGAGCAGAACGCCGACGGCGCCGATGGCACCTGCCACGGGTCCCATCTCGGCTCGGATCATGTCGGCCAGCGACTTGCCGTCGCGCCGCGTCGACAGGAACAGGACGGTCATGTCCTGCACCGCGCCGGCGAACACCACGCCGGCCAGGATCCACAGCGTGCCCGGCAGATAGCCCATCTGCGCGGCAAGCACCGGACCGACCAACGGACCGGCGCCGGCAATCGCCGCGAAATGGTGCCCGAACAGCACCCAGCGATTGGTCGGCACGTAGTCGAGCCCGTCATTGCGCCGATAGGCCGGCGTCAGCCGCTTGGCATCGACGCCGAACACCTTGTCCGCGATGAACACGGCATAGAATCGGTAGGCGATGAAGTAGATGCAGGTCGACGCCACCACGAGCCACGCGGCATTGACCGATTCGCCACGGGCCAGAGCCACGATGGCGAATGACAGGGCGCCCAACAGGGCGACGCCTCCCCACGTCAATTTTTCCCTTAATGTCATGATCCTAGCCCCTTTTACCGTCACCGCGGATCGACCTTGGGTCCCATCCCCGCCAGCACTGATTGCGCCGCCAGCGTAGCGATGGGGCACCTCCCGAGCCCCTACCATACTGCAACGCCAACAAGGGGCAAAAGGTCCGCGTAAGCCCTCGGTCAGGATCGAGGCAGGATTTGCGCGCCAAAATCACCACTGCCCAGGGCTCGCGACGCTCCGATCGTGGCCGTACCGGACGCCGGAGGACGTCTTCAACCTGTTGAATCTGGAGCCGTTCCATTTCGATCGGAGGTATTTACCCAGCCGACACGCTGGCGAGCGCCAGCCCCGACGGAAATGCACGCCTGCCGGGCGCATTCCTCATCACAAACGCGACACTCGGCCCTCCCGGATCACCGATCTCGGCCGATCACCGGGCGAAGCTGGCGGCATCCCCCGCAGGTCATCGAAGGCCCTGAACAGGCCCCAAATTCGGGGCTTTCCCGGCCGAGGGGCGATGGGCCGAGGCGACGGAATTCCAAAGAACATACTAAGATGTTGATTTTTCTGGGTTCCTACCGACCGTCCCGACGGGTCGGGCGTTCGGCACGGACACTCACCCCCGATCGGCTTCGCCGATCTCACCGGGATTGACAGGGATGAGCCCTTGAAGAAAGTGCCCTCGCCAGCCCACTAAATCCCGAAGATCGCCGGCCACCAGCCAAGCCCGACGACCACGCTGCCGGCGAGGCTCGGAATAAGCGGCAGGACGCGCCGCGACAAATCGACACCCTGGCGCTTGAGGATCCGCTCGCCGAGCCAGACGCTCCAGACGAATCCGGCGACGAACAGTGCCCCCCGGACCGCATGCACGCCCGCCGTGCCGAACATCGTGTATTTGATCGGCTCCAGCAGCATGGCGCCGAGCCCGATGACGAGCGACACCAGCGCCACCGGCGCATACTGGTAGCCAAGTTCGGTGAAGATCTGGCCGAAGCTGCCGGTGGCCCCCACTTTTCGCGCCGTCCAGGCGGCCGCCGCCGTCAATGCCCCGAGAACGGCGGTCAACAGCGCCATGGCGCCAAGCATGAAACCGACGATGGTCAGGAAGTCGAGCCACAGGAACGTCTCGCTCCGCTCGGGATGGACGCTCATCAGCCAGGCGGGACCGATGTCGGTGATCCAGTCCCAGCCATTGGCGATCGCCCACTCGCCGAGCCGCTGCCGGAAATCCTGGTACTGCGGCAGAACCAGCCAGAGAAAGCCACCGAGCGCCACGCCGGTGTCGAGGAACAGAAACCAGGCTTCGGCCGGATTGGCGCGGTGGTCGCGGATCTCTTCCACTTCTGTGCCGGGGCGCCTGAGATCGAGCCGGACAGAGCCGGCTGCCGTCGGATTGACGCAGCGGAAGCAGGCGATGCAATGGCGGGATTCGCGCTTCCTCGGCAGGTCGATCATCGTCGGACAGGCGCCGCGCTCGGTATAGGCGTCGCCGCCGGCCAGGCGGACCTTCGGCGTGAACTGCGCGATGCCGAGCCGCGAATACAGCCCGAGCACCCGCCCGATCGGGCAGAGATGCCGGCACCACACCCGCTTGTTGCGCCCGTACAGCCAGCCGAAGCCGATCGCCGCCAGCATCATGCCGCCGAACAGCCCGGCGGCAGCTTCCGGATGATCGCGCACGCCGAGCGTCTGGCCGTAGAGCGTCGTCACGATGAAGGAGATCGCCGGCGTGCCCTCCCATTTGATCCACGCTGGGATCTTCAGCTGCGGTCCATGCCGGTTGGCGAATTCGGAGGCGGCCCCCATCGGGCACAAGGCGCCGCACCAAAGCCGCCCGAACAGTATGACGGTCAGGAAGACGAGCGGGAACCACAAGCCCCACAAGAGGTAGGTGAGCGCCAGCGTCAAGTTATTGAGCGCGCTCGCGCCAGCCGGCGGATCGGGCAGCAGGGGCGGCAGACCGACGACGACGAGGAACACGCCGAACATCGCCAACTGCAGCCATTGCACATGCCGGCGCCCGGCCATTGCCGCCACTTCGATCGCTGTCGCGAACCGCCTGAGCCGCGACGGCCGAGCGGCTGCCGCCCCCTCTATCGATAGGACCTGATCGAGGCACTGTTGGGAAGTCATCTGGTTCATGGCTGTCTCTCGGCAACGGTCAGACTTCAGATACCGTATGTATAATCTGGAACAAATGATATTTGTCAAAAGATTTATCTCATAGATCCAGTGTGCAACGGGACAGCAATGGTCGGAGTCGAATTTAGAACTTTTATTGTTTGGAAATCTTCTAATTCTATACAGCATAATACCTTAGTGACAAACCAGATAGACGCCGCTAAATGAGCGCAGGCGAATTCCCCTGACCTCTCACCAAGGATGCTCCCGCCATGCACCCCCTCGTTACGACCGCCTCGGCCCTCCTCCTCGCAGCGTCCATCTGTTCATCGCCCGCCACGGCCAAGGAATATCCAATCGGCAAGCCGCAGACGGCCGCCGGCATGGAGGTTGCCGCCGTCTACCTGCAGCCGATCGAGATGGAGCCGGCCGGCATGATGCGGGAGGCCAAGGACTCCGACGTGCATATGGAGGCCGACATCAAGGCGGCCGACGACAATGCCAACGGCTTCGCCAAGGGCGATTGGATCCCCTATCTCGTCGTAACCTACGCTCTGGAGAAGGATGGCAAGGAAGTCGGCAAAGGCGACTTCATGCCGATGGTGGCTAACGACGGTCCGCACTACGGCGACAACGTCAAGCTCGCCGGCCCCGGCAAATACACGCTGACGCTAGACATCCAGCCGCCGTCAGCCAATATGCATGCCCACTTCGGCCGCCACGTCGACAAGGAAACCGGCGTCGGTCCGTGGTTCAAGCCGCTGAAGCTGAAGTATGATTTCGTCTACACCGGCACGGGGAAAAAAGGTGGCTACTAAGCTTCACCCGCTTCTGGCCGCGCTTCTCGCGCTTGCCCTGGCGCCGGCCTACGCCGCCGGCGCCGTTGCCGGCGATCCGGTCTTCAGAATCGAATTCGACGACGGCAAGGTGACGCCGACCCGCCTCGAGGTGCCGGCCAACGTCCGTATCGAATTGGAACTCGTCAACAGCGGCAAGACCCCGGCGGAATTCGAGAGTTCGAAGCTCCGGAAAGAGAAGGTGCTCGCCGCCGAAACCAAGAGCTCCATGGTCATCAAGGGGCTGGCGCCGGGCGAATACGAGTTCTTCGACGACTTCCACCCCGACGCCCCGCCGGCGGTGCTGGTGGCAAGATAGCCGCCGATAGAATAGCGCTCCGGTACCCCCCGGGGGAGTGCCGGAGCGGTCTGATGCCGCAGTGCCTGCGCTGTGGCCTCGTCAAGCGGTGGCGTGGGAACGCCAGGCGATGATGGCGAACAGGACCGCTCCGGTGAGGACACCGAGCGAGCCGAGGATCGTCGGCAACTCGATCCCGCCGGACAGGGTGAAATACAGCCCCGCGGCCAGGATTGGCGTCGACACGACGAAGACGACGAACTGCACCTTGGCCAGCGCCGCCTTGGCCATGGCCGGCCACAGCCGGTAGGCGGCGCCGAAGATCGCATGGCAGGCGAAGCCGACGAGATTGATGTGCGCATGCAGCGGCGCAAGTTCGAACTTGTGGGTGATGCCCATGCCGATGCCGATCAGCATGCCGACGACCAGCCAGGTCGCTCCGATGGCCAGATAGAGCGTATCGAAGTGCTTCATGGTTGCCCCCTCCCGGACTCATCCGCATTACTACGGATATGACGGCGGATTAACATCCGTGGTGCAACCCAAGTCAAGCCTACCGCCGTAGCCAATCGTCGTCGCGACCGATCCGCGACGGCACCCTACAGGTGCGCCAGGAACACCGCCGACGCCGCCCTGACGTCGGCCAGATGGGTGAACAGGCTGAGGTGGTCGCCACGCGGAATGCGCAACAAGCTCGCCGCCACGCAGCGCCGGACGACCTCTTCCGCCTGGGCAAACGGCACGACACGATCGGCATCGCCGTGGATCACCAGCGTCGGCGCGGATATCGCCTCGATCGGCAGACGGTCGATTGCCGCATCCGCCGACACGTCCTTCATCAATCCCGGAATACGCTCCCTCAGCCGGCTGGCGGTCGAGCGCTGCAGAGCACGGATGAGGAAGCCGGCCTCGGGATCGGCAAGGGTGCGTCGGCGCAAGTCGGCATCCGGGATGGAGTGTCGGATCGCCACCTCAGGGGCGTACCGCCCCATCAGCGCGATCATCCAGCGCAATGGCGGGATGGCCGACATGCGGACCATCCTCTCGAACTGCGGCCGGTAGCGATCTGGCACCACCAATCGGCCGCTGCAGGCCGAGACGAGGATCAGTCCGCGGCAGCGGCCGGGATGGCGCGCGGCGAACTGAATGGCCGCAGGCCCGCCGCCTGATACGGCGATGACGACCGCCGCGCCGACGCCAAGCCGGTCGAGGAGGTGGACATGAAGATCCGCCTCCGCCGCGAAGTCTTCTGCCGCCGTGACCGGCGTTCCGAGATAGCCGGCGCGTGACGGCGCCAGGACGCGGACATTCGGCCAGTCGGCAAAGCCGGCGATGCCGAGAAGCGCGCCCTGGTCGTAGCCGCCAAGCCCGCCGTGCAAGGCGAGCACGGCCGGTCCGGCACCGAAATCGGCATATTCGAGCGTATGGCCGGCAAGCTCCGCCCGGCTCGGCCGCAACGCGCGCCATTGCCGGCGGATGACGTCGCGCTTGGAAGACGGATCAGCCATCGGCCCGCCCTCCCGCCATGGTCCGGCGAATGAGCTCAATCGCCTCGGGTGGCGGTCGTCGTTCGATGCGGCGATAGATGCGGCCGTCGACCGTTCGCCACAACAGCCCCAGGTCGACTAGCGAACGCCGGAGGAGTGCGTAGTCACCGAAACCATGATGGCGGACGATGAGCGCATTGACCGCTCGCTCGTCCATGTCGGTCCTCGCCGGAAAGATCGCCCACAGCCACCAAAGGCAGAGCTCTTGCAGCGACTGCTTGGCCGGCCAGCGGACGAGCACGCCGGTCCGGTCGATGCAGCGCGCGGCTGCCTCGACGCGGATGAGATCGACGACGACGGGTTCGGGCCGCAGTTCGGCCGCGCGGGCCTCGGCCTGCCTGACCGCCTTCAGGTGCTGGAAATTGCGAAACCCCGCAGCGCGGGCAAGGATGTTCAGAATCTCGACGTGGCCCGGCCTGTCCGGTCTTGCCTCGAGTTCGCGTTTGATCGACTTGGCGAGCGCCGACACATCGGCCACGCCATAGTCATGGGTCGTCCGTGACATTGCCTTTTCCTCAATGTCGCGCCGTACTGAAAAATCAGGTCGCTGGTCACCGACTTAGCGTGGCGCGAGGGAAAAGCACTGGACGCCGATTGGAATGGCAGGTTTAGCTCCCCTCATCGGGGCGGTGACGCCTGGGTGAACTGCGGACCCGGCCGCCCGTTTACGAGCGAACCCTGGCGGAGTCAACATACGCAATGATCCCGGCCGACGCGCCTCAAATCGACGGCGGTCGCGGGCCGACCTAAGCGGCCAACGGCACAAGCCACCGTTTCGAGGCAGCGGTGCTTCAGTCGTCAGATCGTTTCAGAAGAGATGGTGGGCGCGTGCGGTTTCGAACCGCAGACCCGCTGATTAAGAGT
>JARLIT010000279.1 GCA_031291575.1 Ancalomicrobiaceae bacterium | reverse complement strand
CGATCGCCTCGGGTGCCGTCGCCTCCGGCCTGGGTTATGCTGTCTGGTATGCCGCCTTGCCCGGCCTGACCGCGACCGTCGCCGCCACGGTCCAACTCAGCGTTCCAGTCATCGCTGCGCTCGGCGCGGTGCTGCTGCTAGTGCAATGATCCAGACAGGAGATTCACAGGGCTGGTGAGATGTGCGAGTCTCGGGCCATGGCTCAGACCGTCAGCGTCATCCTGAACTCAGCCGATCGGCACCGCCTTGATCAGATCGTCGGTGATCGGAACCGCCCGCTCAAACACGTGCTGCGCGCCAAGATCGTGCTTCTCTCCGGCGACCGTCTGCCGGTGCTCGAAGTGGCCCGCCGCGCCGGCGCCAGTCGGCCCGCCGTCTGGCGATGGCAACAGCGCTTTGCCGAGGAGGGCGTCGACGGACTTCTCCGCGACAAGACCCGCAAGCCCGGCACCCCGCCCATTCCGACCTCGGTCGTCGCCCGGATCGTCGCGCTCACCTGCACCGAGCCGCCCGGAGCCGTTACCCATTGGACCGGGCGTGCGATGGCCAAGGCCATCGGCGTCTCGCTCACGTCCATCCAACGCATCTGGGAGACGCATCGGCTCCAGCCTCACCGTCTGCGCACGTTCAAGAGGTCGAATGATCCAGCCTTCGCCGCCAAGGTCGAAGACATCGTCGGCCTCTATATGGCTCCGCCAGCTCACGCCGTCGTCGTGTCAATCGACGAGAAGAGCCAAATCCAGGCGCTCGACCGCACCCAGCCAGGGCTGCCACTGAAGCCGGGGAAATGCGGAACGATGACGCACGATTACAAGCGCAACGGCACGACCACTCTGTTCGCGGCCCTCGACGTTCTCCACGGTACCGTCGTCGGCCGCTGCATGCCGAAGCACCGGCACCAGGAGTTCATCAAGTTCCTCAGCGCCGTTGAGCGCGCCGTTCCGGTCGGCAAGGTAATCCACGCCGTCCTCGACAACTATGCCACCCACAAGCACCCGAAGGTTCTCGAATGGCTCGCCGATCATCCGCGATGGGTGTTCCACTTCACCCCGACCTCGGGATCGTGGCTCAACGCCGTCGAGAACTTCTTCTCGGTTCTCACCCGACGGGCCATTCGACGCGGCGTCTTCACGTCAGTTGCCGATCTCCAGGACACCATCCGCGCCTACATCCGGCGACAGAATGCCGACCCAAAGCCCTTCGTCTGGACCAAGCCAGCCGAAACCATACTCGCCAAGCTCAGGCGATTGCCTGAACCATCTGACTGACTCGCTGCACTAGGGGAAGCCCTGTCGCTACGACTGCTGCTCGCCGCGATAGCGGTGCTCGGCGGCATTGCCGTGGTGATCCTGTGGCGTCGGCGCCCGCCGCCAATCACGCGATGGCGCGACCGGCGCTGACGGTGCCACGCCCGAGTGACATCGCTCGGTGCCCTCCGAGTTCTCTTGCCGCAGACAGAGGCTTCAGGATTTCGAGTATGTCGTCGGTGGTCACTGCGTCGATCAGCTTATTCCGGATCGAACCGCAATAGGCGTCGCCGAGGGTCTGTTTCCATTGGTAGATGTGCTTTTCGTTGCGAAAGCCCGACTGCAGCGTCCCGACCAACTCGTCGGCGAAGGCGCCGAAGCTCGGTGTCTTGGCCTCTTCGACCTGTACGGTCTTCTTGCTCTCAATCGGGTCGGTTCCGGCCTTCACTGACTTGCGCACGTCGCCAACGAGTTCGCGCGCCTCCTTCAGGCTGATGTCATGCGCCGATCCGAGCTGCATCTCGCGGCGCGCCCCGTGTATGGTGTAGCGCGTGAACCAGCGTCGGGCGCTGCCGACACAGGCGCACCGGTGTTCGTCCGCCGCAGTGGTGGTCCTTGCCGCAGCGTCCAGAGCGGCGGAAGGCATGTGCATAAGCCGTTGGGGGGTCGCGATGCTCGACGGCACCAGTGGTCGTCCTGGGGGAGCGGCAGCGGCCAGACTGTAGCGCGGTGTCAGAGCATTGTGGGGGCTTGGCTATTCGGCCGTCGTCGTCGATCGTAAGTTCGTCGGAGGAGCGACGCGCTGTGGCTGCTCAAGATTTAATGTTCCTTGCGTCGTGGGTAGAGCTATACCCCCCTATCAAGGTACCTTCTAGGGGGTACCCCTACGCGCCGCGGGGCAGCCGCTCCCGCGCGATTCAAAGTAAAAATTGGAATATGAACGGAATTATCAAGTGACCTGTCTTGCGGCGGATGCCAGGATGACTGCAGACTTCGCAAAGTATTACGTGGAAAGTCCATTCAATTCCAAGAAATGACGTTTGATATTCCTTCGAAGTGCCCCGCTACGAACATATTGCAGCGACGGCCTAGGCGACCGACGGGTGTGAGAACCGGACGACGATGAGGGCAGTCTAGGTCGTCGTCATGCGGCGGGCGGTCACGACGACGGCGGCGGAACCGAGCTTGCCGGCGGCAGAATCGCCGTCGCTCGCAGCCGCCCTCCGGCAAGCTCAGCTCCGCAGTCTCAGGAATAGTTCATCTCGGAAACCGCCGGCGGGGTATCCAGGCGTCTTAATTCTCTAGGTAATAAGGACCTATATACCTAGGGAATTAAGACGCCTGACACTGCCAGACGCTACACGCACGCTACCACGACCACCCATCGAAACGCCGGGCCGCTGCGACCAGCATTCCGACCCGGCTTAGCAGCCGGGCAGTTGCGAGGGGGAAGGACAGGGCATCGCCGGCAATTGAGGCAGGGGGCTCGCCACGTGCCGACGACCAGAGCACGAGGGGCGGCACCGCCGCCCCTCTGCCAATCACTTCGCCTTGCGCACGCGCCACCTACCGCCGAGCATCTCTATTAGCGTCTCGTCAGGCAGTTCGGCGGGTACCGAGTAGCGGATGCGGCTGCATCCGGACTTGGCGACTTCGACCACTCGGCGCCCGGCGCCAGTGCCTACAGCTGCCATGCGCAGCAGCGTGCGGGCGCCTTCGGGATCCTGCCCCAGCATGGCTTTAGCGGGAGCGTTCTGCCTGTCGCGCACAAGGGCTTGAAGGGCCCGAACGAAAGTGCTCTCGCCCGAGACGACACCGCCCTTAAGGTCGCGCTCAAGCGCTGCAACCTCATCGGCATCGACCACCGGCAGGATACCGCGCGCCAGCACCGCGGAGGCAAGCTGGAACCCCGCTTCCCGCGAGCAAGCGAAAGGCAGAACCTCCGTCGCGTCGACTGGCGCCACGCCTAGGTAGATGACCTGGCAATCGCTCGGCAACCCTGCGACCACGGAAGCCAGACCAGCGTCAACGTTCGCCTGAAGCAGCCGAACGGTCTCGTCCGGGTGAACGAGTCGCTCACCGCGCTCTAGCGTCCGCCCGTCCCGGAGGCGCACGGTCACTACCTCCCGAGCATAGCGGCCCTGCTCAACTGGTTGCTCCAGCATCAATTGCGCCGCCTCCGCGAGGTCCCTGACTTCAGCCAACGGGTAGCCAACGACCAGCAGCACGTTGACGCCCTGGAACCGATCTGCACCGCAACCGTCGCCAAATACGGCGGCGGCGTCCGGGGCCATCGTGCGCGCCAACCCGCCGGCCTTCGTCAAGCGCTCGACCGCGACGCCGAACTCGCGTGTGGCGAGCAATCCGGCGCGCCGTCCCCCGGCCCTGAACTCACCAACCAGTGCAGCAACACGTGCCGGCAGGCGGGGATCGTCGCCGGCATCTCGCTTCGACCCCGCCTCGGTCGGTCGCCCCGACCGGACGGTCCCACGCAAGCTACCTCGACCGATCACCCCAGCCAGTACGAACGAATCGCGCGGTTGCTGAACCGTAAAGCGGATCACCTCGATTTCAGGCGCCGGGACCCTGGCGCCGGCCCGCCCGTAGGCAGCGCGGAAGACGCGGCGGGCGAGTTCCGCGGTTCCGAGCCCGCCCGACATGATGACTGTGCCGGACCCGAAGATCTTCGGTATATCGCCGCGCCAAGTCAGGCGAATCACATCGTCACCACGCACGTTCAACGCCTTTTTGCGCCCGACGATCGGCAACGTTGCTTCCGGCGAATCCATGTCATCGTCGATATTGACGACGGCGAGCATGTCGTCACCGGGAACACGGTAGCTGGCCGCGCGAAAAGCCGCGGCGATCGGGCGGACGAAAGCGCCCATCTTCTTGAGCCGCCGGTTCCATTCCAGGATGAGCCCGCGGGCCTCGGCGACGCGTTGCAAATCAATCTCTGCCTCGTGCAGAATATCCAGTGCTTTCGTCGCGTTCCAATCCGTCCAACCCGCGCCGATCGCCTGCTGCAGGATTACCGCCGTATTTTCGAGCGGCGTACGCTCCAGCTGGTCGACGATATCGCGAAGTGCGGCCTGCTTGTCCTCGGGTAGCAATTTCCATGAGGGCAGGTCGGAGAGCTCCGAAAGGACTGGAGCATCGCGATACTCGGCGTTCGCGAGTGCCCAATCCTTGTCAACATCCAGTGCGATCGTCACGTCGAACACCTTGCCATCCGCACGGCTTTCCGGTCGGTTCACGATCAAGCTCGAGCTGCCGCACATCACAACGACATCCGCCGCCTTTGCAGTCGGCACAGCCATTCGAAAGGCGCACGAGTTCCAGTACGGGCAAACGTCGACCTTCTTGCCGCCGATTTCGACACGCACTCCGACGAGCTCCTTTCCGACTAGCTTCCTCGACCTGCAGAATGTCTCGGCACGGCCCCCTGCATTCAACCAAACCCGCATCGTCACGGCTTCGCCGTCAAGCAAGCCCTCCGCTTTTTCGAGGGGGATACCCTTATCTTCGGGGCCGTAGGGAGTGGCGAACTGACACACGCTTCGGGGGGCCGGCAAAGAGACAGCGTCGACGCCAGCCTTACCCAGCGCGTCCGCAATGTTGCGAGCCCGCTCCGCCGACTTCACCAGGATCGCGACCGACCGGCCGTGTTCGACCAGCCGCGGAACCCCGGACAACAGCGCCGCGCTCGGATCGTAGCCGACCGCCTCGAGCACGAACCGTCTGGCTCGGCCATTGGGTGATGCCGCTCGATCAACGGTCGCATCAACACGCCCGTCGGCCTCAGCTGAGGTGATCAACTCCGGGCGTTCCAGGCCCCGCTGAAGGCTCACCGCGTCAGGAACAGGGCCCTCGTCATCACCATCGACCGCGCCGTCGCTGGTGTCGTCGTAGGGCTCCTCCTCGTCGAAAAGTCCGGGTCCGGGGCGGAGCTCAACGCCATCCCACTCGAAGCCGAGCCGTTCGAGCCGGGCGAGGTAAGCCTCCCTTCCGGCAGGCCGCGGCACTGTCCCTTCTGTGGCGACTGCAGCTGTGACGTCGGGCGCCGGTGTGCCGCCATCGAGGCCGCCAGCGGCCTCGTCGTCGTCAAGCTCGACCGCTACGGCAAGCCCCTGCGACATCCGCTGCTTGAACGCCGTCAGCGCATGCGCCCAGGCCCGCCAGGCCTGCCGCTGGCCCTCAAACGAGCTCGCGTATTCCGGCCCTTGCTCGCCGCGGAAGGCATAGGGCCAGCCGAGCATGAGCGCCTTGAAATGGGCGAGCGAGAGCTTGGGGGAGAAGATGACCCGCTTGGCAAGCCGTGCGCGGGTGGTCGAGTGGTCGAGACCTTCCTGCTCTTCCTGGAGCTCCAGCTCTTTGATGTACGCGGCGAGGTCGGGCGCGTGCCGGCGGATGTCCTCGAGGGCGTCCTCGTATTCGATGTCCTCGGCGTCGGCCCAGGCCTGCTGGGCGACCGCCACATCCTCGCTGTCGGTGCCGGTCGTTTCCTTGGAGGTGAAGCCAAGGGCAAACAGCGCCGTGAGCAGCTCGTAGGTGTCCAGGATCGGCAGCTGGTCGACCGGCACGAGCTCGCGGACCCATCGGTAAGGCGCGCGCGTCTTCGGGTGGATCGACGGCGGGATAACCGTCTGCTGACCGGCGCCCAGGATCTGCAGCTTGCCGCCGTCGGGCCAATCCGCGGGGTCCTCGGGGCGTTTGCGATAGGGCAGGTTTCGGTTGATGACCGTGCCCTTCTCACATCGCACGAACCATGTGGCGCCGCGGCGGCCGAGCTTGACCGGGGCGCCCTTCATCATGGCGTCCAGCTGCCGGAACATCGGATGGTCGGGGTCCGAGTCGTACTCCCGATCATCGTCGATCGCTGTGAGCACATAGCCCTCGCCGGCGGGGGTGCCGGTCAGCACCCCCATATTGTAGCCGGACGGATAGCGGTCGTGCAGATTGTCGATCGCTCGCTCGGCGTTGCGCCAGAAGGCCTCGTCGTAGCGTTGGCGCACGGCGTAGACGTCCTGCCATTTCGGCAGTGCGCTCGGGCGCGCGATGTCCGGGTAGATCGCCTCGCCGTCCGGCGAGGTCCCCTTCGGGCGCCCGAACTGACAAGGCGCCTTGCCCGCCTGGTCATAGCTCGTCTCGCGATAGGGGATGAATTCGACCGGGTAGGTCGGCAGCGGGTGGTAGCCGAGGTCGAAAACCTGGCGGAAGTCAGGGCACGCGACCATCTCAAGCCCCAAAGATACGAGGGATGTCGGAGGTGTGAGTCACGGCGGCGTAGAGCCAGCGCGCGGCGATGGATTGGGTCCGACAATCCCTGCAGTGTTGCGCGTGCGAACTCGTTAATTGCCCATCCACATCCCGCCCACATGCATCAATGATGTTCCGCGTTCGAGAAAAGCCGTGCGCGTCAAGAACCGGCTCACCCGACCACCCCGACTGCCATGGCCAGCAAATCACGGGAACGAACTTGCTTGCGATCAATCCTTCGACTGCACCCGGCAACTCATCAGAGTAATACCGGTCGCTACCCCACTGGAGCAGCCTTTCTGTCGTTTTCGGGCGTTTGCCCGCCTTGACGGCTTCGATTACTTCGGGCATATCAGATCCACAAGTTCATGTTCGAGACGGTTCATGCTTTACCTGGAGCCGTCTCGGGTTGTTGCTAACTAGCTCGAAGTCAGGTTACCGCCTGACTTCGAGCTGTTTGTGTTACCTAAGCTCGCTTGGGGCGGTCAATTCATTCCGTCAGCAGCGGAAGACCATTGTCTACAGCCGAGTCGGATTGTCCAACCCGGATTGCTTAGGCGTCGGAACGAGTGTTCCTCATGTTTCTATGAGGACAGGAATTCTCATCCCGGAAACGCGTTACATCGGTTGATTTTTTCCTATTTGCGTATCGAACGGCTTGGTCTTCCCGGAGGACCTTCTCGGCGCGCAAAATTGCCCGCTGAGATCACCCTCAACGGGCATCGCCTTCTGTAATGCCGAAAGTCAGTGAACCGTCACCGGTGACTCAGGCGGTAACGCGCCGATCGAGCGCAGCCATCGGGTTTCCTCAGCCGCCGAAATCCGGGTCGATTTCCCGATCTTGGTCAACTTCAGCTCGCCGGCTCGTACCATTCCATAGACTTTCGAGCGGCTTAGGCGGTTGCGCTTGCCGAAGTCCTCGATCGTCATCAAATTCGCAGTCATGCTTACCTCATAGCTCGTGATCATGTCCGAACCATTGGTTCCCGCGTGACGACACCCCGAGGCGTTGGCAGCTGGCCAGTTTGTTTTATGGGGCATGGCTTAGCTGCTCGCAGGAACAGGCATAACTAACCGCGAACTACCGCGTCAAGGGGTAGACTATCGTAAACGCCGACACACAATAACTAGCCGACTGCCATCCCGAGCACGAGTTCACCCCACCATTCCATGAGCCGAACGCGCTCCTCCCAGAACGGCGAGCGAAGATAGGCCCTGCGAACGCTGTTCGCGTCCAGGTGGGCCAACTGCTTTTCGATGGCGTCCTCCGACCACAGGCCGGATTCGTTCGCGATCGTGCTGAATGAGGCTCGAAAGCCATGGGAGCACATCTCGTCGCCGCCGATGCCGAGCCGTCGTAGGCTCATGTTCAATGTGTTCTCCGAGATCGGAACTTTTGCCGAACGAACTCCCGGAAATGCGAGGACGCCCGGACGAACAAACTCAAGATGGCCTCGCAACACGTCGACCGCCTGTTTGGACAGTGGCGTCACGTGTGCTCGCCGCAACTTCGTTCTCTCAGCGGGGATCGTCCAGACACCGGCGTCAAGATCGAACTCCGACCACGCAGCCGCCCGGGCCTCGCCGGGCCGCACCGCAGTCAGCACAAGCAGCCGTAAAGCTGCGACCGTCTCAGCAGCGCCCCCATATGACCAGACGGCTTTCACGACCTTCCGGAAGCCTTCACGATCGGTCACGGCAGCCCGGTGCACAACTGGCGCCTTCACCAGCGCCCGCCCGAGCATTGCCGAGGGGTCCGTGTCCAGCAGCCCCTCAGCGGCACCATAGGCGAAGACTGCCGACACAAGTCCGCGGGCCCGCCTTGCTGTCTCGATCGCATTCCGCCCTTCAAGCCGCCGAAGAGGCTTCAGCACGTCGGCCGGGCGGATCTCACCGACGATCAGCTGTCCGAGTTCGGGCATCACGTGGTCGAGCAGACGTTGGTTTCGGACGCGCGTGACCTCCGCCAAACCCTCAGCTACACGCTTTCGCATGAAGCTATCGGCCAACGCCTTGAACGTAACGCCTTCGACTTTCTCGATCTTCACACCAGGATCGATCCCGGATAGCAGCAACCGCCGCGCATCATCGCGACGAAGCCGAGCGTCTGCGAGCGAAACATCCGGGTACTGGCCCATGATCAGCGTCTTTTGCCGCCCCTCGAAGCGATACGCAAAGCGCCAAGTGCGTGTTCCAGCTTCCGAGATTCGCAGCTGAAGGCCGCCGGCGTCGGAAACGGTGAAGACTTTCCCTGTGGCCTTGAGCGCCCGTATGGCTTTGTCAGTCAGCGGCATGTTGGTTTGCGATCCTGCTCACACAGAAGGAACCAACAGGAAAACCATCAAAATTGTCTGGCTGCAAGGGAATAGCTGCGCACAATGGAGCACATCCATGCACGGCAAATTGGCCGAAAGCCCAGCAATTTCAGCTCATTGAGGGGTAGAGGCGCACGTCGAAAAACGGGGAAAAACGTAGAATTGGCTCCGCGAGTAGGACTCGAACCTACGACCCGGTGATTAACAGTCACCTGCTCTACCAACTGAGCTATCGCGGAACAGCGCATCAGCGCGGGGCTGCTAATAGCAAGGACCAAACCGCTTGCCAACCCCTCTTGCGCATTATGTGTCGCTCGGATGACGCGATCTGTGGATGGGAGATGGCAAGCGCGGCGGAACGCTTGGCTGCGGACCGCATCCGGGCCTATCTCAATGTTGGCGAGACGTGGAGACGCAGCGTGGACCATGCGATGACCGGACCGGCCGTGCCGGCGATCGATTTCATCCTCGGCGGCGCGCGCTCGGGCAAGACGCGGCTGGCCTTGGCGCGGGCCGAGGCGAGTGGGCTCGCTCCCGTCTATGTCGCCACGGCGACCGCAGGTGATGGCGAAATGGCCGCGCGGGTCGCCGCGCACCGGGCCGAACGCGGTCCCGGCTGGGCGACGCTCGAAGAGCCGTTGGAGCTTGCCGGGGTGCTCGCGCGCGCGGCGGCGCCCGAGCGGATCCTTCTCGTCGACTGCCTGACGCTGTGGCTGTCGAACCTGATGTTCGCCGAACGCGACATCGAGGCGGAAACAGCCGCGCTCGTCGCGGCGCTCAGGCAGCTTGCCGGGCCGGCCATCCTTGTGTCCAACGAGGTCGGCCTCGGCATCGTGCCGGACAATGCGCTCGCCCGCCGCTTCCGCGACGAGCAGGGACGGCTCAATCAGGCGGTCGCAGCAGCGGCCGACCGGGTGACTTTCGTCGCCGCCGGTCTGTCGCTGATTCTCAAGGGGTGAGCGCGGTCGGCCGAACGCCGCGGGCCCGAGTGAGCGGCCGGTCTCAGGTCACCACGTCCGGTGCTTGGCGCCCGGTCCGCTCGCGGATTTGAGCGATGGCGTCGGCCGCCGCGATGACCTTGCCCAGCACCTGTTGCGGATCGAGATCGTGCTTGGCGGGATCCGGCTCGAAGGCTTCCAGATAGACGCGCAACGTCGCGCCTTCGGTGCCGGTGCCGGAGAGCCGGAACACCGCCCGCTCGCCCGTGGTGAAGAACACGCGCACGCCCTGTTTCGCCGAGGTCGAGCCGTCGACCGGGTCGACATAGGTGAAATCGTCCGCCTTCTCGACCGTCAGCCCGGCGAAACTCTTGCCGGGAAGGGACGGGATCGAGGCGCGCAGATCGCCGTAGAGCTTGTCGGCGAGGCCCGATTCGATCGCCTCGTAGTCGTGGCGCGTGTAGTAGTCGCGGCCATAGGTCGCCCAATGGCTCTTGACGATTTCCGCGATCGACTGGCTGCGCGCCGCGATGATGTCGAGCCAGACCAGCACCGCCCACAGCCCGTCCTTCTCGCGCACGTGATCCGAGCCGGTGCCGGCGCTTTCCTCGCCGCAGATGGTGACGCGACCGGCATCGAGCAGGTTGCCGAAGAACTTCCAGCCCGTCGGCGTCTCGTATCCGTCAACGCCGGCTTTAGCGGCCACCCGGTCGGCGGCACGGCTGGTCGGCATCGAGCGGGCGACGCCTTTGAGGCCGGCCTTGTAGCCCTTGGCCAGGTGGATGTTGGCGGCGAGCAGCGCCAGACTGTCGGAGGGGGCGACCGAAATGCCGCGGCCGAGCACGATGTTGCGGTCGCCGTCGCCGTCGGAGGCCGCACCCATGTCCGGCGCCGCGCCGGAGAACATCAGCGCGAACAGTTTCGCCGCGTGCACCGGGTTGGGATCGGGGTGATGGCCGCCGAAATCGGGCAGCGGCGTGCCGTTGATCACCGTTCCCGGCCGGGCGCCGAGTCGACCTTCGATGATCGCCTTGGCGTAGGGGCCAGTCACCGCCGACATGGCGTCGAAGCGCATGGTGAAGCCGGAGGTGAAGAGTTTGGCGATACGGTCGAAATCGACGAGGCCCTCCATCATCGCCACATAGTCGGCGACCGGGTCGATCACCTCGACCGCCATGCCGGCAAGGCTCGTCGTGCGGATCTCGGAGAGGTCCGGCGCGGCTTCTGAAACGATTCTGTAGGACGCGATGTCGAGGGTGCGGGCGTAGATGGCGTCGGTGACCGGCTCGGGCGCCGGACCGCCGTTAGAGACGTTGAACTTCAGGCCGAAGTCGCCTTGCTCGCCGCCGGGATTGTGGCTCGCCGACAAAATGAACCCGCCGAACGTCCTGCGCTTGCGGATGACGTTCGAGGCCGCCGGGGTGGACAATAGTCCGTGCTGGCCGACGATCGCCTTTACCGCGCCATTGGCGGCAAGCATGCGCAAGATGATGCCGATGGCCTTGTCGTTGTAGAATCTGCCATCGCCGCCGACGACGATGTCGCGGTCCTTGACCCCGCCGACGCCTTCGATCACTGCCTGCACGTAGGTCTCGAGATAGCCCGGTTGCATGAACACGGCTGTTTTCTTGCGCAGCCCAGAAGTCCCCGGCTTCTGGCCGGCGATCGGCTGGGTCGTGACGATTTCGATGCTCATGCGCAGCGTCCTCTCCTCATGCGACACATGGCTGTGATCACAGTCCCGGTTGTCTTAGCACGAATGACGTGAGTGTAAGGAGAGGCGTTGCGAGCAACATCGATTGTCGGCCATGCTGACGGTGGCAGGCGAGGGGGCAATCGCGCGGACGTCACCCGGCCGCGTGGCCGAACAGATCGTAGGCATCGGCGCGTTCGATCCGGACAGAGACGATCTCGCCCACCCGAAGCGGCCGGCGTGAGGAGACGTAGGTCGTGCCGTCGATCTCCGGTGCGTCCCACTTGGTGCGGCCCTTCGATACCGTCGGCCCGACCTCGTCGATGAGGACGGGCACGTTGCGGCCGACGCGGAGCCGCTGACGGCGGGCAGCGATCGCCTGCTGGTGGGCCATGAACCGGTGCCAGCGCTCCTCCTTGACCTCGGCTGGCACGGCGCCGGCCAGTTCGTTGGCCGGTGCGCCCCGGACCGGCTCGTATTTGAAGCAGCCGACGCGGTCGAGCTTTGCCTCCGACAGCCAGTCGAGAAGGAACTGGAAATCCGCTTCCGTTTCGCCGGGAAAGCCGACGATGAAGGTCGAGCGGATGGCGAGGTCCGGCACGGCGTCCCGCCAGCGACCGATCCGCTCCAGCGTCTTTTCCTGGTGGGCCGGCCGCTTCATCGCCTTGAGCACGTTGGGGCTGGCGTGCTGGAAGGGAATGTCGAGATAGGGCAGGATCTTGCCCTCGCTCATCAATCCCATGATCTCGTCGACATGCGGGTAGGGGTAGACGTAGTGCAGCCTGACCCAGGCGCCGAGCGTCGCCAGTTCGCGGGCGAGATCGATGAACTTCGCCCGGACCTGCCGGTCGGCGAAGGTGCTCTCGGCGTACTTGATGTCGACACCATAGGCCGACGTGTCCTGGCTGATGACGAGAAGCTCTTTCACGCCGGCCGCCACCAGCCGCTCAGCTTCCCTGAGCACATCGCCTGCCGGCCGTGACACCAGATCGCCCCTGAGCTTCGGGATGATGCAAAACGAGCAGCGGTTGGAGCAGCCCTCGGAGATCTTCAGGTAGGCGTAGTGGCGCGGCGTCAGTTTGATGCCCTGCGGCGGCACCAAGTCGAGGAACGGATCGTGCGCCGGCGGCACCGCATCGTGCACCGCCGCCATCACGCTTTGGTAGTCCTGCGGCCCGGTGATGGAGAGAACACCCGGAAACTTCTCGCGGATTTCCTCCGGCTCCGCCCCCATGCAGCCGGTGACGATGACGCGGCCATTTTCGGCGAGCCCCTTGCCGATGGCCTCCAGGCTTTCGGCCTTGGCACTGTCGAGGAAGCCGCAGGTATTGACGACGACGACGTCTGCCCCGCCGTGCTGGCGGGAGAGCTCATAGCCCTCGGCCCGCAGCCGCGTGATGATCCGCTCGGAATCGACCAGCGCCTTCGGGCAGCCGAGGCTGACGAAGGAAACGCGCGGTGCGGATTTCGGCGCGGTCTGGGGCTCTGCGTCTGCGGTCATCTGGGCGTCCGGATTGAAGGCGTCGGGGGCTTTTAGACCAGCCCCGGCCGCCACGGGAAGGGAATTCGTCAGGAAACCGCGCTTTCCCGCCCGACGTGGGCGCGGATGGCCGCAGCCACCACGTCGACGGCGCCGGGATCGGCCCCGATCGCCGCGATATGGGCCTTGACTGAGGGTGCACAGTCGAGGAGCGCCGCCACGTCGTCGAGCGCGTGCGTCCCTTCAGAGGCGAACAGGCCGACGACGATGTCGGGGCGGACGTTGAGGAGTTGAGCCTCGACCGATGGCGGCTCCTCGATATAGGCAAGATGCATCCGGCCGACCCCGCGTGCAGCGAGCGAATCGGCGACCCGCTCCGCCGCCTCGCGCGGGGCCGGTTCGCCGCTGGCCGAGCCATGCGCCACGAGGAGGACCTTCGGCCGCAGCGCGGGGCCGGCCAGTTCGCCGATCCGCTCGGCGATCAGCTCGATGAGACCGGCAAGTGCGCCGAACACCGGCAACCGCTCGGTCGCGGCAAATCCGTGCTCTGCCAGCAGACGCGGCAGTTTGACCCGGACGAAATAGCCTTCCGCCACGAAGAACGGCACGACGATGACCCGGCCCGTCGCTGCGACTCCGAGCCGCGCGCGCGCCGCGGCGAATGTCTCCGGCTGGCGGATCACCGCCCAGTCGGCGGCCAAGCCGAAGCGCACGCTGAGGCTCGCTGTCAGCGCACGCACCGCCTCGTTGCGGCTCGCCGCATGGCCGTCGCCATGCGCGACGACGAGGATGGCGGTCGGATCGGGAGCGGTCAGGGAAGCCTCCTAAGGGTTCGAATATCAGCATATGGCGCGCAATCGCCGCCGGTCGAGCCCTGAGCCCAACAGCTATCCACCGGACCGATTGCCAGGCGCCGATCGATTGAGGGGGGAAGGCCGGCGTGGTAGCTGATACCGACCTGATTTCAGCCCGGACACTGCGCCATGAAGATCGCCACCTGGAACATCAACGGGGTCAAAGCCCGCATCGAAACGTTGACGGCTTGGCTGAGGGAGGCCTCGCCCGACATCGTCGCGCTGCAGGAAATCAAGTCGGTCGACGAGGCGTTTCCGCGCGGGGCGATCGAATCGCTCGGCTACAATGTCGCCACCCACGGCCAGAAGGGCTTCAATGGTGTCGCCATCCTGTCGAAGCTGCCGCTGGAAGACGTCTCGCGCGGTCTGCCCGGCGATCCCGACGATGTGCAGTCGCGCTATATCGAGGCGGTGGTCTCGGTGCCATCGGGAGCGCTTCGGATCGGCGGCCTCTACCTGCCCAACGGCAATCCGCTCGACAGCGAGAAATTTCCTTACAAGCTCGCCTGGATGCGGCGGTTGGAAGCGCATGCGGCGGTCCAACTCGCCTTCGAGGAGCCGTTCGTGCTCCTCGGCGACTACAACGTCATCCCCGAACCGATCGACGCCCGGACGCCCGAAGCCTGGCTCGGCGACGCGCTGTTCCAGCCGGAGAGCCGCGAGGCGTTCCGACGGCTGCAGAACCTCGGCTTCACGGATGCGCTGCGATCGACCACCGAGGCGCAACTCTTCACCTTCTGGGACTATCAGGCCGGCTCATGGCCGCGCAACGAAGGTATCCGCATCGACCACATCCTGTTGTCGCCGCAGGCAACCGACCGGCTGAAGGGCGTCGGCATCGACAAGCATGTGCGCGGCTGGGAGAAGCCGTCCGACCACGTGCCGGTGTGGGTGGAATTGGACGTTTAGGGCAAGGGCGAAGTGTAGAAATCCTGGGTCGTCATTGCGAGCGAAGCGAAGCAATCCAGAAAACCGCGAGCGATTTCCGTCCTTTGGCTCTGGATTGCTTCGCTTCGCTCGCAATGACGGGGAGAGACAATATGCGCTGCGGCTGGGTCTACATCCCAAGCGCGGCCGCCAGCCTCGCCCAATCCGCCTCGGCTCCCGGCAGGCCGAACCGCAGCCAATCCCGCCTCGCCGGGAACGGGCGTGTCAGGATGCCGGCGTGGCCGAGCCGTTCGAACCAGCCGGCTGCATCCGCGTGGGCGACCAGCCGATAGAGCGGCGTCCCGCCGAGACACTCGAAGCCGGCATCTGCGAGCATCCGATCGAGGCGGGCGGCATCGCGTGCCAGTCGCGCGATCGTGGCGGTGAGCCACGCCCGGTCGGCATAGGCCGCGGTGCCGATGGTCGCGGCGGGTCCCGAAATCGCCCAGGGACCGAGATCGCGCCTGAGCCGGTCGGCGAGCGCCGGCGGCGCCACGGCAAAGCCGAGCCTGAGGCCGGCGAGGCCCCAGGTCTTGCCGAACGAGCGCAGCACGATCGCGCCGGCGTTGAGATGCGGGATGAAGCTCGCGGCGCCGGCAAGGACGTCGACGAACGCCTCGTCGACGACGAGGAGGCCGCCCATGTCCGCCATGCGATTGGCCAGACTTGCGAGATCCTCCGGATGAACGAGGCGACCATCCGGATTGTTGGGGTTGACGATGATCGCGACATCGAAAGCCGCCAAGGCTTCGAATTCTTCGACCACCGTCACTTCGGTGCCGGCTGCCTGCCAGACATGCCCATGTTCCTGATAGGTGAAGCCGAGAATGCCGACACGGCGTGCCGGCCGGAGCCGCGGCAGCTGCTGGATCAGCGCCTGTGTCCCCGGCCCGGCGACGACACGGGCGGCATCGGCTGCGCCAAAATGCGCCGCCGCCGCCGCTTCGAGCTCGGTGATGTCGGCGGCGGGCGTCAGCCGCGTCCAGACATCCGATGGCAGGTCGGGCAGGGGATAGGGGATCGGATTGATGCCGGTCGACAGGTCGAGCCAGGGCCGCGGCGCCTGCGGAAACCGCATGGCCGCGCCCGCGAGGTCGCCGCCGTGATAGACGCTCGGGACGGATGTCCCTAATGTCGCCACGCCCCGTTCGGATTCCCGCATGTTCCTCGTCCACACCCTGCCGCTGGCCGCCGTCGCGCTCCTCATTGAAGCGACTGTCGGCTATCCGGCCCCGCTCTATCACGCGATCGGCCACCCGGTCACCTGGATCGGCACGCTGATCGCCTGGGCTGATCGCACCCTGAACCGGCCGTCGTTGGGCGACATGCAACGACGGCTGTTCGGCGCCGCCGCGCTCGTCCTCATCCTCGGCATTCCCGGCGGCATTGCCGTCGCACTCACCCTGGCCCTGCCGGCCGGGCCGATCGGCTTCACGGTGCTGGCGCTCGTGGCGGCGAGCCTGCCGGCGCAGAAGAGCCTCAATTCCCATGTCCGCGCCGTTGCCGATGGGCTCGATCGTGGGCTCGAGGACGGGCGGCGCGCCGTCTCGATGATCGTCGGGCGCAATCCTGCCTATCTCGACGAAGCCGGCGTCGCCCGCGCCGCGATCGAGAGCCTCGCGGAGAATTTCTCCGATGGAATCGTCGCGCCGGCGTTCTGGCTGGCGGTCGGCGGCTTGCCCGGCGGCGTCCTCTACAAGGCGGCCAACACCGCCGATTCGATGATCGGCCATCTGACCGAGCGGCATCGTGCCTTCGGCTGGGCGGCGGCGCGCTTCGACGATCTCGTCAACCTGCCGGCGTCGCGTCTGGCGGCGCTGTGGATCGTATTGGCGAGCCTCGTCACACCCGGCGCGTCGGCTTCGGCGTCGGCGTCGGCCGTTTTCCGCGATGCCGGGAAACACCGTTCGCCCAATGCCGGCTGGCCCGAGGCGGCGATGGCCGGGGCGCTCGGACTGCGGCTCGCCGGCCCGCGCGTCTACGGCGAGACGCGGGTGGAAGATGCCTTCATGGGGAATGGTCGGCGGGAGGCGACAAGCTCCGACATCCGCCGCGCACTCCGGCTCTACCGGGTGGCGCTGGTCATCGAACTGGCGGTCATCGCAGCGTTGGCAGCCGGCGTTCTGTTGGCGGCGTAGGGATGATGCTTCCGTCGGAAACCAGTCGGCCCTGTTCGTCATTGCGAGCGAAGCGAAGCAATCCAGGAAATTCAGAGCGTTAAGGCTGGATTGCTTCGCTTCGCTCGCAATGACGGGGGAGCCGCCGGCCTCGAACTATGGAACGGTCAGCGGCACGACCCAACCGCGCCAATCCCAGCAGCTTGTCCAGATCCACATGGGCAGCGATATGGGCGGCGAGCCTGTCGAGCGTCGCCTCGTTGCGCGCTTCGAAGGCGAGATCCGACGCGGTGCCGCCCCAGCGGGCGAGGATCGCGCTGCGGGCCGCATCGGCGTTGAAAATGCCGTGCACATAATGGCCCTCGATGCGTCCGTCGGGCGACGTCGCGCCATCCGGGCGGCCGTCGGTGAAGGACAGCGCCGGGCGGGCGGAATCCGGCCCCGACGTCTCGCCCACGTGCATCTCGTAGCCGGCAAACGGCGCCCCGCTGCCGGCAAGCTGCCCACTCACCTCGACGAGCGACTTTTCCGCCGTCAGCACTGTCTCGACGTCGAGAAGCCCGAGCCCGGCGACCGAGCCGGCCGGCCCTTCGATGCCCTGCGGGTCGGCGACCCGCCGCCCCAGCATCTGATAGCCGCCACAGATGCCGACGACGCGGCCGCCGCGCCGCGCGTGCGCCAGGATGTCGATGTCCCAGCCCTCGACCCGGAGCGCCGCAAGATCGGCGATCGTCGCTTTCGAGCCGGGCAGGATGACCACGTCGGTCTCGGCGGGCAGCACCTCGCCGCGCCTGAGCATGACGAGCCGCACGCCCGGCTCGGCCTTCAACGGATCGAGATCGTCGAAATTGGCAATATGCGGCAACACCGGCACGACGACAGTCAAGCCACCATCGCCGGGGAGGGCCGGTTTGATGAGCGCCACCGCGTCCTCGGCCGGCAATAGACTGGCATCGGCAAAATGCGGGATCAGGCCGAGCGCCGGCCAGTTGGTCGCTTCCTCGATGAACGCAAGCCCCGAGGCGAACAGGCTGGCATCGCCGCGGAACTTGTTGATGAGGAAGCCGACGACGCGGGCGGCGTCCGTCGCGGGGATCACCGCCTTGGTGCCGACCACCTGCGCGATGACGCCGCCGCGGTCGATGTCGCCCAGGAGGACGACCGGCACATCGGCCGCCACGGCGAACCCCATGTTGGCGATGTCGCCCGCCCTGAGGTTCACCTCGGCCGCACTGCCGGCGCCTTCGACGATGACGAGATCGGCGTCCGTCGCCAACCGGGCAAAACTGTCGAGGACCGCCACCATCAGCCCCGGCTTCATCGACTGGTATTCGCTAGCGCGCGCATTGCCGAGGATCTTTCCCTGCACCACCACCTGTGAGCCGACCTCGCTCTGCGGCTTCAGGAGTACCGGGTTCATGTGGACCGACGAGGCGATCCGTGCAGCGCGGGCCTGCAACGCCTGCGCCCGGCCGATCTCGCCGCCGTCGGCGGTCACCGCGGCATTATTCGACATGTTCTGCGGCTTGAACGGGACAACCTTCAGGCCGCGATTGGCAAAGGCGCGGATGAGCCCGGCGACGATCAGCGACTTGCCGACGTCGGAGCCGGTGCCCTGGATCATCAAGGCCTTGGCGTGGCGCGGTGCCGGGGCAGGGGAGGCCGCTGCCATCAGAATTCGATGCCGGCTTGCGCCTTCACGCCGGCGGCGAAATGGTGCTTGATGAGCGTCATCTCGGTGACGAGGTCGGCCGCCGCGATCAATTCCGGCTTGGCGTTGCGGCCGGTGACGACGACGTGGAGGTCGGGCCGGCGGTTGTGCAGGGTCGCGATCACCTCGGCGAGCGGCAGGTAGTCGTAGCGGAGCGCGATGTTGAGTTCGTCGAGCACGACGAGGCGGATGTCCTGATCGGCCATCAACTCCTTGGCCTTGTCCCAGGCGCGCGTCGCCGCGGCGATGTCGCGGGCGCGGTCCTGCGTCTCCCAGGTGAAGCCTTCGCCCATCGTGTGCCAGCTGATCAGGTCGGAAAAGCGTTGCAGCGCGCGTCGCTCCCCCGTGTCCCAGGCGCCTTTGACGAATTGCACGACGCCGACGCGCCAGTCGGAACCGAGCGCGCGCAACACCAGCCCGAACGCGGCAGTCGACTTGCCCTTGCCTGGCCCCGTGTGGACGATGAGGAGGCCCTTGTCGGCGATCGTCTTTCCCGCAACCTCGGCGTCCTGCACTTGCTTGCGCTTCGCCATCTTCTGTCTGTGGCGGGCTTCGTCGTCGGCAGGGGAGGCGGTCATCACGGATATCCTGGTTGCGTCGTGAGGCCTAGATATCGCCGCAGGCACGTTTGTCATCCCCGGCGAGACTGGCGAAGCCAGTCGAGGGAAGGGGATCCAGTTGTGGGCCGGTTCGAGACAGTCTGGATCCCCTTCCCCTCGCATCTGCGATGCTCGGCCGGGGAGAACAATCTTGAAACCGGCAGACTCCAGACCGCGGCCTGCCGTTTATCCCGCGCTTGCGACTGTCTGCCGCAGCAATTCCAGCACCGTTTCACCCGCTTCCCAATGCGGCATATGGCCGAGGCCAGGGAACAGGTGCAGCGCCACCTGCGGCGGCAGGTCCCTGGTCTGATGCGCCGGAATGATGCGGTCGGCAAGTCCAAAGGCGACGCGCACCGGGATTTTGAGCACAGCCAGCGTTCGCCGGATGTCGAAGCCTTGGGTGCTGTCGGGAAACAGCCGCGCCGCCACGGTTGCCAGTGCCTCAGCTCCGGTCTCAGCCCGGCGCTTCACCGTTTCCGCCACGAGCTTGTCGGTGATCAGGCTGGAATCGGCGACCAGCAGCCGCATCCAGGCGGCGATGGCGGCTGGTTCGCGGGCCTTGAGGAACCCTTCGACGAAGGCGCCGTTGATCTCCGGCCCGAGGCCGGCCGGCGCGATGAGGAATAGCGACTTGACCCGACCGTCGGTCCGGGCGGCGACTTCCGCCGCGACGGCGCCGCCGAGCGAATGGCCGGCGAGGTCGATGTCGGTCAGCCCCTCGGCTGCCAACCGGGCCGTGATCCCGGCCGCCATGCCGGCGAGATCGCTCGCCGCGACGGCGCCCGAGCGGCCATGGCCGGGCAGGTCGAGGCCGATTACCGGCCGAGCGAGTGAGCCGGCGGCGAGGAACGGGCGCCAGCTGTCGAGATCCGCGCCGAACCCGTGCAGGACGACGATCGGCCGTCCTTCTCCGTTCCTGAGCCGCTGCAGATGGATGCCGGTGCCCGAGGCGGCGACGGGCGCAGGAAGGGCAGCGCCGTGCGCCTCGATGTCTGCGGCCTGGATGCGGCCGTTGGGGCCGGACCCGTTGGAAACCGTTGAAAGCTCGATGCCGGCCTCGCGCGCCAGCCGCCGGGCGAGCGGCGTCGCGCGTGCCCCGCCTGTTTCGGACCGAGCGACGGATGCCGCACTGTCGACCGCCGGTTCGGCGGAGGGGGCCGGCCCGGCAGCCGTGGCTGGGCCTGTATCCGCTTGAGCGCCGGGGATAGTCGCGTCCGGCACGACGATCGCCTCACCCTCGGCGAAAATCCAGCCGACCGGCGTACCGACGGCGACTTCGATGCCGAGCGGAACGCCGCCGTGCTTCAGCACGCCCGTCTCTGGCGCGTCGATCTCCATCGCCGCCTTGTCGGTCTCGATCTCGAAAATGGGTGTGCCTTTGGCAACGATGGCACCGTCATCGGCGAGCCAGACGGAGATCCGGCCTGTGGCCATATCCATGTCGACGCGGGGGAGGATGATCTCGGTGGGCATCAGGTGAGGTTCCTCTTTGAGTGCGCCGCGGACTGCCCGCTCAGGCAAAGATCGCGTCGGCCTGGTCGAGACGGCGGCGGATCTGCGTGATGGCGAGCCCGTCGTCGGGAGCGCAGTTGTCGTAGGTGAGCTTCTGGCCGAAGGCGATCGGCTTGACCACTTTGGCCTTTTCCGCCAGGCCGATGGGGATCAGGCGCTCGTCGCGTGCCTGCCCCCATTGCATGGCGAAGCCGCGGTAGTCGCGTTCGCCAATGCGGCCGAGAATGTCGCCGGGGGCAAGGGCGCGCTTGGCCACCGCGACGCATTCCGCGACCGGGCGGTCGAGCGGTTGCATATCGGGCAGGCCGCGCAACACCGCCTTCAGGGCGGAGAGCGGCACTTCGAGGCTGGTCAGGTGATAGGGGCGATAGAGCGTGTAGCAGGGACCGGGGCCGACCTTCAGGTCGGTCATGCGCTCGATGACGCGCGGATGACGTGGCTTCACCACGCAGAATACGCCGGGCGCCACGCCCTTGCCGATGGAATAGTCGACGACACCGGCGCGGCTGAGAATGCCGCCGTCCTCCTTGGTGCACAGGACCTGCGCCAGATCTTCGATCGAGGCGGCCGGTCCGTGCATGCCGGGCACGTCGGGGACGAGGCCGGTGGCGTTGGCGAGCGCCGTCATCTCCACCATGGTCTTGGTGCCGTCGACGAATTCGACCAGCATGCGGCCATTCATGTTGCGCTTCTGCGCTTCTTCCTCGTAGGCCTCCGGCATGGCGTCGAACTTCAGGGCGTTGTTCTTGCCCTTGCCGGCGGCGATGATGTCGAGCCCGAGCGACTGGGCGAAGCCGATGATCTCCAAGGTCGAGGTCGGCTCGTCGCCGGCCGCCCCCGTATAGATGATGCCAGCCTTGGCTGCCTCGGCCTTCAGAAACCGGCCGATGGTGACGTCAGCCTCGACATTCAGCATGACGATGTGCTTGCCGTTGCGCATGGCGGCGAGCGCGATCAGCGTTCCGGTATTGGGGTTGCCGGTGGCATCGACGACGACGTCAACGTGGCCCGAGGCGCAGACCGATTCGTAGTCGGCCGCGAGCGCCAGGCGCCCCATTTCAATCGACCGATCGACCGCCTCGCCCGAGTTGGAGACGATGAAGTCATCTTCCGTATAGCCGGCCGTCTCGGCCGAGGCCTTTAGCAGGTCCAAACGCCGGCCGGAAATGGCACCGAGTCGCACGCCCTTCATCAGGCGTAGCTGAACCATCAGGTCGATCCCCATCTGCCCGGCACCGACGAGGCCGATGGTGACGGGCCCGCGTCCGGCGACAGCTGCAGCGAGTTCTGCCGAAAGACCGACCTCGGCGATGGCACCCATGCGAATTCTCCTAAAGCGGCGAGGCGTCCGCGGCCGGGAAGGCACCCAGCCTCGCCTCAAAGCCCATCCGCGGGATTGGGGCGGGCATTGGGCATAGCTAGCCTATTTTGCCCCGCGTTTGTATCGACGCTTTCGGAAGACTGCTCGTTTGCCGGCGCTGCCGTCGCAGAACCGCTCTGTTCTGGTTGCTGGTGTACTGTACATAATAAGCATGCGTCAATACAAATGTTCTGAACTGCGAACCGCTTTGGGGGGG